>JAUYMV010000684.1 GCA_030698645.1 Mesorhizobium sp. | reverse complement strand
GGTCGGCGGACGGGCTCAACGCCGAGATGCAGGCGCTCTACGCCGAGGCGGCGAAGCTCGAGTGGCTCTATGAGCCGACCTACTCGCCGCGCTGGTTTCCGGGCTTTCCGGAGCGGTTGCAGTTCGCCACACTGACCTGCGCGCCGTGGCGCTGGGTGCTGGTCGCGCCGACCGAGGCGGCGCCGCAGGGCTTCGTCAACGTGCAGACCGGCGAGAGCCACGCGGTCGTTTGGTAGGCGGCGCCCTACGGATGAGGCTGATGACCGGCCGATTTGCCGATCAGCCTGGTCCTCAGCCAGCCTGACAGAATGTCCATCGACATGACCATGACCAGGGTGAGGATGATGTAGTAGGTGACCTCCTCCCAGTCCTTCTGGGTCTGGATCGCCTGGGTCAACAGCAGGCCGATGCCGCCGCCGACGATGGCGCCAATGATGGTCGCGCTGCGCGTGTTGGATTCGAGGTAGTAGAGCACCTGGCTCAGAATCACCGGGGCGATCTGCGGGATGACGCCGAAACGGCTGCGCTGCACCGCGTTCGCACCGGTCGACCGGAGTCCCTCGACCTGCTTGGGATCGGCATTTTCCAGCGCCTCGGAGAACAGCTTGCCAAAGGTGCCGGTGTCGGTGAGCAGCATTGCGAGCGATCCGGTCAGCGGCCCCGGACCGAAGGCGCGGCTGAGGATGATCGTCCAGATCAGGCCGTCGACGCCGCGCAGGAAATCGAACAGGCGGCGCACGCCGAAGCGCGCCAGCAGACCGGGCGTGAAGTTCTTCGCCGCCAGGAATGCCAGCGGAAACGCGGCGATCGCGGCACCCATCGTGCCGAGGAAGGCCATCAGGATGGTTTCGAAGATCGCCCAGGCGACGTCCTTGTGGCGCCACATTGCGTTGTTCCAGAAGTCGGACGCCATGGCGGCGATGTTGGACTGGCCCGGCCGGACCTCCTCGCCCGAAACGGCGAGGCCGAGCAGCTCGGTCGCGGACTTGCCGTAGAACGGGCTGTCGAGGGTGAACCAGAACAGTTCCCAGCCGAAGAAATAGCGCAAGACTTCCGCGCGGGTCTTCGTGACGGTCAGACGTCCTTCGGGCCGCGTCACCGTCACGCGCGACTCCGAGGCGTTGATCCAACTGGGCAAGGTCTCCGTTGGGGCATCGATGGTGATGCCCAATGGCGACTGCACGATCTTGAGCAGTCCGTAGCCGGGAATGTCGAACCGGACCGCATCGGGGTCGAAGCGCACGTGGCTGTCTCCCGGCAGATCGATCATGGTCGACGCGCCGTCGCGCTTAACCCAATCCGGCCAGGCATCGGCGGCGTAGGTGCCCTTGTTCTCGCGTTCGATGGCGACGGTCACCTTGTCGGTGCGACTGTCGCGCTCGACATGGGTCTTGTGGCTATATGTGTCCGATAGAAGGATGCGCACGTTATCAAGACGCGCGCGCTCGGCAAGGCCCGGGACGTCGAACGAAAAGAAGATATAGACCAGATAGACCAACACGATGGCCGGTACGCCGAAGGCAATCAGCCGCTTGCGCTCCAGCATCCGCACGGCCTGCGCCTTGGCAGTGGAAAGGTCGAATCCGGCATCGATGACGGCCATCAGAATCCCCTCACAAGCTTGTTGCGGTAGTGGCTGGAGATCTGGTCGATCACGATGATCGTCAGGAAGAGAAGCTGGAAGATCGCCGCCGCCGCGTCGTAGCGGCCGGTGCCCCAACTGATGGCGACGCGTAGTTCCGCGCCGATGCCGCCAGCGCCGACGAAACCGAGGATGGCCGACGCGCGGACGTTGATCTCGAAGCGGAGCAGAGCATAGGACAGATAGTTAGGCGCGACCTGTGGCATGACGCCGAGCCACATACGCTGGAACCATGATGCGCCAACGGAGTGAAGCCCTTCGACCGGCTTGAGATCGGCGTTCTCGTTCACCTCGGAGAAAAGCTTGCCAAGGGCGCCGACCGTGTGCAGCGCGATGGCGATCATGGCGGGCACGGGTCCGCCGCCCAAAATGAAGATCAGCACCAGCGCGATGACGATTTCCGGCAGAGCGCGCATGATATCCATCATGCGCCGGAACACCGGGATGAGACGTGGCCAGCGGGCGAGGCCGCGCGTCGACAGAAGCGAGAGGACGATTGCGCCGAGTGCGCCGAGGAGTGTCGAGACCGCCGCGATGTTGATCGTTTCGACGAGGGCGGGGAAGTAGCGGACCAGATTGCCGGGCAAGGCCGGCGCCTTCTGCATGGCCTCCCAGATCAGTTCCGTCGGGAATTCGAACAGCTTGGGCAGGCCCTCGAGGAATCCGCCGGCATTGCGGTCGTTGGTCAGTTGGAAACCGGAGGCGAGCAGGGCGATGAAGAGGATGAGGAGGACGCCGCTGTACATCCGTTTGCGGCGCGTCATCGCCAGGTAGTCCGACTTGATGTCCGTCGCCCGAGCCGCGTGCCCTATCGCCAGATCCGCCATGCGCCGCTCCCTTCACGAAAAGGACGGGCCCCCGTCGGGGGCCCGTCCTGAACCGATTTCAGTCTCAGTTCGTCTGCGCTTTGCGCAGGTCGATCATGACCTGGTAGGCTTCGTGTGTGATCGGTGCAAAGCCGGCCGTCTCGCCGGCCGCCATCTTGTAGGCGCATTCCTTGTCCTTGGCATGCAGACCCTTGATCAGGTCGACCATCTTGGCCTTCACGTCGGCCGGCAGTGCGCGGCGGAGAACGATCGGGCCTTCCGGGATCGGCTTCGAGCGCCAGATCTCGACGATGTCGTTCATGTCGACCAGGCCGGCGTCGGTCGCCTTGCGCAATGCGCCGGAATTGTAGCCGTCTTCCCACTCGCCCTGGCCATCGGCCCAGGTCACGCCGGCATCGACGTCGCCGTTGACGACCGCGACGATGGTCTGCTCATGGCCGCCGGTGAACACGACTTCGCCGAAATAGTCGCCGTTCTTCATCGTTGCGCCGATCTCGGCCGGAATCTCGATCGACGGGATCAGGTAGCCGGAGGTCGAATTCGGGTCGCCGAAGCCGAACTTCTTGCCCTTCATGTCGGCGAGCGACTTGATGCCCGAATCCTTCCTGGCGAAGCCGATCGAGTGATAGGCGAAGGAGCCGTCCAGGTTGGTCTTGACGAGCACGACGTCGACCGCTTCGGGGTTTGTCAGATAGGTCTTCGCATAGGCCGAGGCGCCGAGCCAGGCCATGTCGATCGTGCCGCCGAGCAGGCCCTGAATGACGCCGTCATAGTCGGCAGGCGTGAAGATCTTGGTCGGAACGCCGAGGGCTTCCTCGGTGTAGGCGCGCACGCACTCGTTCGAGGTCATGCGGTCCTGGGCATTCTCTCCGCCGAGAACGCCGATGCGGAATTCGGTGATCTTGTCCTGCGCCATGGCGGGTGAGGCCAGGGCAACGGTCGCAAGAAGGGCAGCAAGCAGGGTCTTCATAGTCGTCTCCTTTGGGCGAACAGCCGCGACTGATGTCGTCGGATCTTTGGAAATCAGAGGGCGAAAGCCGGCTCGAGCGCCGCGGCGGGCCGCGCCTGAGCGTGTGACGCCAGCGCGGGCTCGAGCGATTCGATGGACGTGGACGTGGCGGATTCCGAAAAGCTCTCGTCGGCGCCGTAGATGTCGCGCGCGGCGCTCGTCGTCAGTTCCTCCGGCAGGCCGTCGAAGACGATGCGCCCGTCGCGCATGCCGATGACGCGGTCGCAGTAGCGGCGCGCGGTGTCGAGCGTGTGCAGGTTGCAGACGATCATGCGGCCGTCCTCCTCATGGATGCGCCGCAGCGTGTCCATGACGACCTGCGCGTTCATCGGGTCGAGCGAGGCGATCGGCTCGTCGGCGAGAATGATCTTCGGGTCCTGCATCAGGGCGCGGGCGATCGCGACGCGCTGCTGCTGGCCGCCCGACAGGGCCTCGACCCGCTTCGGCGCGTGCGCCGCGATGCCGAGCCGGTCGAGAATGTCGATCGCCTGATAGATGTCGGATTGCGGGAAGAGGTTGAAGACGGTGGCGAGGGTGGAGCGACGGTTCAGCGTGCCGTGCAGGACGTTGGAGACCACGTCGAGGCGCGGCACCAGATTGAACTGCTGAAAGACCATCGCGCAATCGCGCTGCCAGGCGCGCAGGGCCTTGCCCGCCAGAGCGGATACGGCGGTTCCATTGAAGAGGATCGAACCGTCCGACGGGTCGATCAGGCGGTTGATCATGCGCAGCAGCGTCGACTTGCCGGCGCCGGAGCGGCCGATGATGCCGACCATCTGGCCGGGCTCGATCGTCAGCGAGACGCGATCGACGGCGGTGGTGGCGCCAAAGCGGCGGCTGACGTCGCGAATTTCGAGCATGCCGTCTCCTTCGTCGATCCGGACGCATGTCCGTCGATTTCTTCGCATCTGCGCGAACGGGTAACGGCCGCTGATGAAGCAGCGATGTCGGTTTCATGACGGTTTTGTTACGATCCACAGGACCGGGCGGCGAACCCAGAGGTCAGCGCGGCTTCACCGGCTGGCGCAGGATCGTCTTCAGCCTGGCCGGCTCGGTCTTGCGCGGGTCGCCGAGATAGATCTCGTGATGCGGGCCGTTGAAGGCCAGTCCCTGCGAGGGCATGATCTCGCCATGCAGGCGGGCCAGAACCGGGCCTTCCTCGTCATAGCTGCCGACATGCATGGTCTGCAGCGACGGTCCTTCCGCGTAGCTCTCGAGGCGCAGACTGTCGGGCGCCGCGCCGAGCTTCCTGGCCGCCTTGGCGCGGGCCGCCTCGAACATCGCGAAGTCGATGAAGTCCGGCGCCATGACCATCATGGTCCAGCGCCACTCGTCCTTGCGCCGCGCAACGAAACTCGCCGGATCGTCGGCCCACCAGAGGCCTTCCAGCGGAGGAACCACATAGTCCTTTGCGAGTGCCGCCTTGGCAGCGAACTTCAGGGCGTAGCTGACCGAATAGAGCCATTCGACAGCGGTCTTGTAGCTCGGCGAGATGTTCGGGTCGCCGACACCATCGATCTTGACGAACTGCATCGGCGGCACGTCGACGCGCACGAAAGAGCCGGCGGGCGGCTCGTAGAGCGCCTTGTGCAGTTTGCGGAAATCGATCTTGTCCATCATGAGGTCCCGATCCGATCAGGATAGCACGACGCCGATCGCGCCTGAATCGCCAAAGGCAGAAATTCGCATCAAAAAATTCGGGCGTCAGCCGTGTTCGTCGGACGCCTTTTTCGGCTGCACCGACCAGTCCGCCGGCTCGTCGTCCTCGTCCGCTTTGGCTACCGCGGCGGTCGCATGAACCTTGCCGGGCGCGTGATGGGCGGGCGCATAGATCGCATAGACCTGCATCGGAATGTCGCCGGTATTGGTGATGTTATGCCAGGTTCCGGCGGGAACGAGGACGCACCAGCCGTCCGACACCTCCCTGTCGAAGGTCAGGCTGTCCTTCGCGTCGCCCATCTGCACGCGGCCACGGCCAGCGTCCAGGCGCAGGAACTGGTCGGTTTCCGGATGCGCTTCCAGGCCGATGTCTCCACCGACGGGAATCGACATCAGCGTCACCTGCAGGTAGCGCCCGCTCCAGGCGACCGAACGATAGTTCGTGTTTTCCTTCGTCGCGGTCTCGATATCGAAAGATTGCGGCTTCGGACCAATGTCTTTGATCGTCATGTCGGCCTCGCTTCTGGAGTCGAGCGCAATCGCGCGAACTGGATGCATCCGTAGCATAGAGGCACGGCCGTAGCCATGACGGCGCCCGGAACCGGTCCGACCAATCGACCGTGGCAGCAAGCCGCGCCGCGACCTAGCCGCCGTATTTCTCCAGGAAGGCATCGGCCGACAATGCACGGAAGTCCGGCAGCGCCGCGCGCAGCGCCGCATGGCCCCAGTCCCACCAGGCGAGCGTCTGGTAGCGCTCCGCGATGCCGCGTTCGAAGCGCCGCCGGATCAGCCGCGCCGGCACCCCGCCGACGATCGTATAGGGCGCGACATCCTTCGATACCACGGCCCCTGCCCCGACGACGGCGCCATCGCCGACTGTGACCCCGGGCAGCACGGTCGCGCCATGGCCGAGCCAGGTGTCGTGGCCGATGGTGACCATCCTGGCGCGGCGGGCGGCGAAAAACTCCGCGTCCGGTTCCGCATCCGGCCAGTAGTCGGCCGAGCGATAGGTAAAATGGTGCAGGGTCGGGCGGTCGACAGGGTGGTTGGTCGCGTTGAGGCGGACGTTGGAGGCGATGTTGGAGAATTTGCCGATCGTCGCCGCGAAGGCGGAGCAGTCCTGCATCAGGTAGGAATAGTCGCCGACCGTGGTTTCCTGGATGCGGCAGCGTTCGGCGATCTCGGTGTAGCGGCCGAGCGTCGATTCAAAGACCTCGGCGGTCGGGTGGATCGAAGGCGTCTCGGAGAGATTCTTGCTCATGCAGCGACGCGCTCCGGCGCGAAGCGCGTGACGTCGATGACGTGGTCGGCGACGGCGTCGCGGACATCGGCGTCGTGGAAGATGCCGAGCAGGGCGACGCCGGCGTTCTTCTTCTCCGCGATCATGTCGATGACCACCTCGCGATTGGCGGCGTCGAGCGAAGCGGTCGGCTCGTCGAGCAAAAGCACGGCGTGGTCGGTGATGAAGCCGCGTGCGATGTTGACGCGCTGCTGCTCGCCGCCGGAGAAGGTGGCGGGCGGCAATTGCCAGAGGCGCTCGGGCAGATTGAGCTGGGCGAGAAGCGCGCGCGCCTTGTCGCGGGCGGTCTCGCGCTCGGCGCCGCGGGCGACGAGGGGCTCGGCGACGACATCGAGCGCCGATACGCGCGGCACGGTGCGCAGGAACTGGCTGACATAGCCGATCGTGTCCCGCCTGATCGACAAGATGGCGCGCGGCGCGGCGGTGGCGAGATCGACGAGGCGGCCTTGATGCGCGACGATGATCTGGCCGCTGTCGACGGCGTAGTTGCCGTAGAGCATCTTCAGGATCGAGCTCTTGCCCGCGCCCGACGGACCGCCGAGCACCGTGCAGGCGCCCGCCCTCACGCTGAACGAGACGTCGCGCACGACGGCGAGCTTGATGCCGTCGCGCAGATGCATGGTGAAGCTCTTGGCGACTTCCGAGACGACGAGCGGGGTGGCCATGGTCAAACCTGCAGGATCGAGGAGACGAGCAGTTGCGTGTAGGGCGCGCGCGGATCGTCGAGCACGCGGTCGGTGAGACCCGTCTCGACGACGACGCCGTCCTTCATCACCATCATGCGGTGCGACAGCAGGCGGGCGACAGCGAGATCGTGCGTGACGACGATGGCGGCGAGGCCGAGATCGTTGACCAGGCCGCGCAGCAGATCGAGCAGGCGGGCCTGGACCGAGACGTCGAGGCCGCCGGTCGGCTCGTCCATGAAGACCAAGCGCGGGCCGGTGACGAGGTTGCGCGCGATCTGCAGGCG
>JAUYMV010000674.1 GCA_030698645.1 Mesorhizobium sp. | reverse complement strand
CGCGAAGTCGAAGGGCGGTAGCCAGCCGCCGAGGAACAGGATCGTCGTCAGCGCACACATCATGACGATGGCGACATATTCGCCGAGGAAGAACAGCAGGAACGGCGTCGACGAATACTCGATCATGTGGCCGGCGACGAGTTCCGACTCGGCCTCGACCAGATCGAAGGGCGGCCGGTTCGTCTCGGCCAGCGCCGAGATGAAGAAGATGACGAACATCGGGAAGAGCGCCAGCCAGTGCCAGTCGAGGAAGGTGTTGGGCAGACCGGCCATGGTGCCGATGCCGTCGCTCTGCGCCAGCACGATGTCGGTGAGGTTCAGCGAACCGACGCAGAGCAGCACGGTGACGATGACGAAGCCGATCGAGACCTCGTAGGAGACCATCTGCGCCGCCGAGCGGAGCGCGCCGAGGAAGGGATATTTCGAGTTCGACGCCCAGCCGCCCATGATCACGCCATAGACCTCGAGCGAGGAGATGGCGAAGATGTAGAGGATGCCGACATTGATGTTGGCGATCGCCCAGCCTTCGCTGACCGGGATGACCGCCCAGGTGGCGAGTGCCAGCACGGCGGAGACCAGCGGCGCGAGCAGGAAGACGCCCTTGTTGGCGCCCGACGGGATGACCGGCTCCTTGAAGACGAATTTCAGGAGATCGGCGAAGGACTGCAGCAGGCCCCACGGGCCGACGACGTTCGGGCCGCGGCGCAACTGCACGGCGGCCCAGATCTTGCGGTCGGCGTAGAGGATGTAGGCGACGAAGATCAGCAGGACGACGAGCAGCACCACCGACTTCAACAGGATGATGAGGCCGGGCAGCACGTAGAATGTGAAAAAGCTGTCCATCTATTCCGCCGCCTGCTTGAAGCCGCCCCGCGCCAGCGCCGAGCATTCCGCCATGACCGCCGATGCGCGGGCGATCGGGTTCGTCAGATAGAAGTCTTTGACCGCGGACGCAAACGGCGCGTGGCCGATTTCCCCGCCCGCTTTCGCCAGCCGAGCCAGTCCGCCGAGGTCGCCCGGCGCGATCTCGTCGATCCGCGCGAAATGCGGGAACTCCGCATAGAGCGCCGCGCGCAGCTGCGGCAGCGAATCGAAGGGCAGCTTCTTGCCCAGCACGTCCGACAGCGCGCGCAGGATGGCCCAGTCTTCCTTCGCCTCGCCCGGCGCGAAGGTCGCGCGGTTGGCCATCTGCACGCGGCCCTCGGTATTGATGTAGGTGCCGGATTTCTCGGTGTAGGCGGCGGCCGGCAGGATGACGTCGGCGCGATGCGCGCCGGCGTCGCCATGCGTGCCGATATAGACCGTGAAGGCCTTGCCGATGCGGCTCATATCAAACTCGTCGGCGCCGAGCAGGAAGAGCACGTCGAGCGCGCCCATCATGGCGGCGGCATTCTTGCCCCCCTCGCCCGGCACGAAGCCAAGATCAAGGCCGCCGACACGGGCGGCCGCCGTGTGCAGCACGCCGAAGCCGTTCCAGTCGGCGCGCACGGCCTTGACGGATGCCGCGATGCCCGCCGCGAGGCCGAGCACGGCCGCGCCACCCTCGCCCGTCAGTGCGCCCTGCCCGACGATGATCATCGGCCGCTCGGCCTTCCTGAAGGCGGCCATGAACTTGCCGCGGCCGGAGGCCAATTCCTTCAGGCTCTCAGGCCCGGCGCCGAGGCGCTCGTAGTCGTAGCGCGTGTCGCCGACATCGCCGACGATGCCGACCGGGAAATTGCCCACCCGCCAGCGCTTGCGGATGCGGGCGTTGAGCACCGAGGCCTCGTAGCGCGGATTGGCGCCGATGATGAGCAGCGCGTCGGCGTTCTCGATGCCTTCGATGGTCGGATTGAAGATGTAGGATGCGCGACCGAAAGACGGATCGAGCGCCGCGCCGTCCTGGCGGCAGTCGATGTTGGTCGAGCCGAGCGCCGTCATCAGGCTTTTCAGCGCATACATATCCTCGACGGCGGCGAGATCGCCGGCAATCGCACCGATGCGCCCGGGCTTTGCCGCCGCCACCTTGTCGCGGATGGCGGCGAAGGCTTCCGCCCAGCTCGCCGGAACGAGACGGCCGTTGCTGCGGATATAGGGGCGGTCGAGGCGCTGCGTGCGCAGCCCGTCCCAGATGAAGCGCGTCTTGTCGGAGATCCACTCCTCGTTCACCTGCTCGTTGACGCGCGGCATGATGCGCATCACCTCGCGACCTCTCGAGTCGACGCGGATGGCCGAGCCGACCGCGTCCATGACGTCGATGGATTCGGTCTTGGTCAGTTCCCACGGCCGCGCCTGGAACGCATAGGGCTTCGAGGTCAGCGCGCCGACCGGGCAGAGGTCGATGACGTTGCCCTGGAGCTCCGAGGTCATGGCGCTTTCGAGATAGGTGGTGATCTCGGCATCCTCGCCACGGCCGATCAGCCCAAGCTCCGAGATTCCAGCCACTTCCGTCGTGAACCTCACGCAGCGCGTGCAGTGAATGCAGCGGTTCATGATCGTCTTGACGAGCGGGCCGATATATTTGTCCTCAACCGCCCGCTTGTTCTCGTGGTAGCGCGAGGAATCGACGCCGAAGGCCATCGCCTGGTCCTGCAGGTCGCACTCGCCGCCCTGGTCGCAGATCGGGCAATCGAGCGGATGGTTGATGAGCAGGAACTCCATCACGCCCTCGCGGGCCTTCTTGACCATCGGGGTATTGGTGAACATTTCCGGCGGCTCGCCGTTCGGGCCGGGGCGGAGATCGCGCACGCCCATGGCGCAGGACGCGGTCGGCTTCGGCGGGCCGCCCTTCACCTCGACCAGGCACATGCGGCAATTGCCGGCGATCGACAGCCGCTCGTGAAAGCAGAAGCGCGGCACTTCCGCGCCGGCCGCTTCGGCCGCCTGCAACAGCGTGTAGTGATCGGGAACTTCGATCTCGCGGCCGTCGACTTTGAGTTTCGCCATATTCGTCTTCCCGATCAGGCGCAGCGCGCCTGCTGCCATAGTTTGATGTGAGGCAAATGCGACCAGCCGAACGCGAAGTCGCTGTCGCCATTTTGATGCAGATGATCGAGCCGCTCCTTCGCCTCCTCCGGCGTCGGCAGATGGCCCTCGTCGATCCACCACATGACGAAGTGGTGCGATTCCATCAACTCGAACCAGTCGTTGCGCCTGGCGTAGAACTGCTTGTGGACGGTGTTCCACACGTAGTGCTTGAGGCTTTGCGCATCCCGCCAGACGCTGAGGTTCACCGCCATGTTCGGGTCCGGGAACGGACGAATCGCCGTCGCATTGCCGCTCTCATCCTTCAGTCGCCAGATGAAGCCGTCGGAACGCTCCGCCACCGCGTTGACGCGGTCGAGATTGTCCATGAATCCGGCCATGCGCGGATCGTCGGCCGGATAGCGGAAGCGTCCGATGTTGAGTTCGGCGAGGTTCATGGCGTTCCGCCCCCCGCGTTCTTCGCCGCCCTGTAGGTCTCGAGGAGTTCGGTCACCAGGATTCCGTCGACCCGAAGTCCGGCAATGCAGGATTCCTCGATCGACGCGTCCTGCAGCTTGACGTTGTGGAAACGGACGCCGGTCAGATTGACGTCATCGAACACGGCGCCCGACATATTGGCGTCGGTGTAGACCCCGCCCGCAAGGTTGACGTCGCTGAAAACGGACCCCGCCAGATTTCTGTCCAGCACTTTCAGCGGTTCGCTCGCGCGGGTGAGGTTCATGCCGAACCTCCGCCCATCAGCGATTTGGCCTGCTCTATCCAGCCGTCGCGGCCGATGCGACCCTTGAAGCCGAGATAGTCGTCGACCCAGGCGATCTCGGCCGGCGACCAGGCGGCGATCTGCCCGAGCGTCCAAATGCCAAGTCCGTTCAGAACCTGCTCCAGTTTCGGTCCGACGCCCGAAATCGCCTTCAAATCGTCCGGCACCGCGGGCTTTTCGATTGCCGCCGGCTTGACGAAATCCTCAGGCATCAGCGCCGCCGCCTGCTTCGCCTCGACCGGGGCAACCGCGGCGGCCGGCGAGGGCATGGCGGCGGGTCTTGCGACCGGGCGGAGCGGCTTTGCAACCGGCGGCGCCAGCCGCGCCCTTTCTTCAGGGGTCGTCGAGGTGGCGCGCTCGGCCGCGGCGCCCGCATCGGCGAGCAGCGTTTCGACCGCCGCGCGGGCGCTTACCGCGGGCGAATTGCGCTTGCTGGCAAAATCCGGCCCGTCCTCCAGGCGCGGCGCAGCGCCGGGATGCGGCATGTCGAGGTCGAACAGACGCCGCGCCGCATCCATCGATCCGGCCACCGCGCCGAACCACAGGCCGAAGGCATGGCTGGCGAGGCCGAGGCCAAGCGCCGACATGGCGGCGGCGCCGGCAAGCGGACGCGCCATCATGTCGGCGGTTTCGGCAAAATCCCTGGGCATCAACGAGGTCATCGGGTTCGCTGGCTTCTTCGTCACATCAGGCTTCATTCCGTCAGGCGTGGACATCGACATTGGTCGCTCCCATTGCTGTTCGAATTTCTGCCCCTCGATACGCTTCCAATCATCGGGCCTTCGGCCCGCACTTTCGTATGTCGCTACTCCGCCGCCACCAGCATCGGCTGTGCCTGGTGGGCGTTGCGGGTGAATTCGTCGATGCGCCGCTCGATCTCGGGGCGGAAATGCCGGATCAGGCCCTGGATCGGCCAGGCCGCCGCGTCGCCGAGCGCGCAGATCGTGTGACCCTCGACCTGCTTGGTGACGTCGAGCAGCATGTCGATCTCGCGCTTCTGCGCCTGGCCGACGACGAGGCGCTCCATCACGCGCCACATCCAGCCGGTGCCCTCGCGGCACGGTGTGCACTGGCCGCAGCTCTCGTGCTTGTAGAAATAGGAGAGCCTGGCGATCGCCTTCACGACGTCGGTCGACTTGTCCATGACGATGACGGCGGCGGTGCCGAGACCGGACTTCAGGTCGCGCAGCGCGTCGAAATCCATCGGCGTGTCGATGATCTGCTCGGCCGGCACCAGCGGCACCGAGGCGCCGCCCGGAATGACCGCCAGCAGATTGTCCCAGCCGCCGCGAATGCCGCCGCAATGCGTCTCGATCAGTTCGCGGAACGAGATCGACATGGCCTCTTCAACCGTGCACGGCGTGTTGACGTGGCCGGAGATGCAGAAAAGCTTGGTGCCGACATTGTTCTGGCGGCCGAAAGACGAGAACCACGCCGCGCCGCGACGCAGGATGGTCGGCGCGACGGCGATCGACTCGACATTGTTGACCGTCGTCGGGCAGCCATAGAGGCCGACATTGGCCGGGAACGGCGGCTTCAGGCGCGGCTGGCCCTTCTTGCCTTCCAGGCTTTCCAGCAGCGCCGTCTCCTCGCCGCAGATATAGGCCCCTGCCCCGTGGTGGACGTAGATCTCGAAATCGTAGCCGTTCTTGTTGTTGCGGCCGAGGAAGCCGGCGTCATAGGCCTCGTCGATGGCGCGCTGCAGCGCCTCGCGCTCGCGGATGAACTCGCCGCGCACATAGATGTAGGCGGCGACCGCGCCCATGGCGAAGCCGGCGATCAGGCAGCCCTCGACCCGCGTATGCGGATCGTGGCGCAGGATCTCGCGGTCCTTGCAGGTGCCGGGCTCGGATTCGTCGGCATTGACCACCAGATAGGACGGGCGGCCGTCGGTGCTCTGCTTGGGCATGAAGGACCACTTGAGCCCGGTCGGGAAGCCGGCGCCGCCGCGGCCGCGCAGGCCGGACGCCTTCATCTCGTTGACGATCCAGTCGCGCCCCTTGGCGATGATGCCGGCCGTATCGTCCCACGCCCCACGCGCCATCGCGCCCTTCAGCGAGCGGTCGAAGCGGCCGTAGATATTGGTGAAGATGCGGTCCCTGTCCTGAAGCATGGTGTCGTCCTCAGACCGGTTTCTTGGGTTTGCGCATGGCGGATGCCGGCTTGTCCGTCTGGCCGGACGGGCCGATCGGCGCACCGTCGAGCTTCTCCGGCGCCTTGTAGGCGGCATCCGGGCCGGGCTTCTTCAGAGGTCCGGTGCGCTGCCTGGCCGACTTCTCGACGCTCGGCTCGGCGGCATTGGCGGCCGCCTTGTCGATCTTCGGCGCGACGCTCGCGGCCTGCTCGCCGCCCGGCGCAGCCTTCCTGGCGGAGGGTGACTTCAGGGTCGGGTTGGTTTCGGCGGCGTCCGTCTTCGGCTTGGCGGCGTTGGAGGGCGCAACCGGCGCCTCCGCGCCCGCCTTGGCGGCGCGGGCGGCGGCCTTGGCTTCCCTGTCGCGGGTCGACTTGAGCACGGTCTTTTCGTCGCGCAGCGAGGTCAGGCCGGTTTCAGGCGCGGCATAGACGCGGCCGATCTGCGGGCCAGGCTGCGGCGGCTTTCCGGCGGCGAAGGCGTCGATGATCTCGGCCAGGCGCTCCGGCGTCAAATCCTCGTAGGTGTCCTTGAACACCATCACCATCGGCGCGTTGACGCAGGCGCCGAGGCACTCGACCTCTTCCCAGGACAGCGTGCCGTCTTCATTGGTGTGGAACTGGTCGTGGTGGATCTTTGCCCGGCAGACATCCATCAGCGCTTCCGAGCCGCGCAGCATGCAGGGCGTCGTGCCGCAGACCTGGATATGCGCACGCGTGCCAACCGGCTTCAGCTGGAACTGCGTGTAGAAGGTGGCGACCTCAAGGGCGCGGATATAGGGCATGCCGAGCATGTCGGCGACATGCTCGATCGCCGCCTTGGTGACCCAGCCGTCCTGCTCCTGCGCCAGCATCAGGAGCGGAATGACGGCCGACTGTTCGCGGCCCTTGGGATACTTTTTGATCCAGGTCTTCACCTCGGCGGACTTCGCCCGGTTGAAGGCGAAGGCGGCTGGCTGGACGGCTGGCTCTGCGAGACGGCGGACGGACATTTAACGATCGACCTCACCAAACACGATGTCGAGGGACCCCAGGATGGCGGAGACGTCGGCCAGCATGTGGCCGCGGCACATGAAATCCATGGCCTGGAGATGCGCGAAGCCCGGCGCCCGGAGCTTGCAGCGGTAGGGCTTGTTGGTGCCGTCGGAGACGAGATAGACGCCGAACTCGCCCTTCGGCGCCTCGACGGCGGCATAGACCTCGCCGGCCGGCACGCGATAGCCCTCGGTGTAGAGCTTGAAATGATGGATCAGCGCTTCCATCGACTGCTTCATCGCCTGGCGCTTGGGCGGCACGACCTTGCCGTCCATGTTCGACACCGGGCCGACGCGATCCTTGCCGAGCAGCAGGTCGACGCACTGGCGCATGATGCGGGCCGACTGGCGCATCTCTTCCATGCGGATCAGATAGCGGTCGTAGCAGTCGCCGTTCTTGCCGATCGGAATGTCGAATTCCATCTCGGGATAGACTTCATAGGGCTGCGACTTGCGCAGATCCCACGCCGCGCCCGAGCCGCGCACCATGACGCCGGAAAAGCCCCAGGCCCAGGCGTCGTCCAGCGAGACGACGCCGATGTCGACGTTGCGCTGCTTGAAGATGCGGTTGCCGGTCAGAAGGTCGTCGAGGTTCTTCACCGTCTGCAGGAACGGGTCGATCCACTTGCCGATGTCCTCGACGAGGCGGTCGGGCAGGTCCTGGTGCACGCCGCCCGGCCGGAAATAGGCCGCATGCATGCGCGCGCCGCAAGCCCGCTCGTAGAACACCATCAGCTTCTCGCGCTCCTCGAAGCCCCACAGCGGCGGCGTCAGCGCGCCGACGTCGAGCGCCTGGGTGGTGATGTTGAGGAGATGCGACAGGATGCGGCCGATCTCGCAATAGAGCACGCGGATGATCTGGCCGCGGCGCGGCACGTCGATGCCGAGCAGGCGTTCGACGGCGAGCGCGAAGGCATGTTCCTGGTTCATAGGCGCGACGTAGTCGAGCCGATCGAAATAGGGGATCGCCTGCAGATAGGTCTTCTGCTCGATCAGCTTCTCGGTGCCGCGGTGCAGGAGGCCGATATGCGGATCGACGCGGTCGACGACTTCGCCGTCAAGCTCCAGCACCAGACGCAGCACGCCGTGCGCGGCCGGATGCTGCGGCCCGAAGTTGATGTTGAAGTTGCGGACGGAGTGCTCGGTCATTCGGCGAAGCCCTTGGGCAGTCGGCAGTCGGCAGTCGGCAGTGGGGTCATGATGCGGCTCCCCCCTGCGGAATGGACCGAATGAGTCCCCGCAGCATCTTGCCGACCGTTTCCGCCCGGTCGAGCACGGGCATCGCTGTCTCCGACGAGATCAACTCCACCTTGACTGCCAGAAGAACGTGAGTCTCGACTTCCTTGAGCGATCCTTGGGCATTCTTCAGGAAATGCACGTAACTACCCGAGCTTTCCCGCCCATAGCCTTCCGCAATGTTCGCCGGCACCGACGCCCCGGCCCGACGTATCTGCGACGTCATGCCGAACATTTCCTCGCGCGGAAATGCCTTCGTCACCTGATAACACTCCGCTGCCAGTTCCATCGCCTCATTCCAAACTCTCAAATCACGATACGATCGAATGCTGTCGTCGTCCGCCATTTCCGACTGCCTACTGCCGACTGCCGATTGCCACCATTCACTGTTTCGCCTTCTCGTCGCCGGGCAGGACGTATTCCGTCCCTTCCCAAGGCGAGAGGAAATCAAAATTGCGGAATTCCTGCTTCAGTTCCACCGGTTCGTAGACGACGCGCTTGACCTCGTCGTCGTAGCGGACCTCGACGAAGCCGGTGAGCGGAAAATCCTTGCGCAGCGGATGGCCTTCGAAGCCGTAGTCGGTGAGCAGGCGGCGCAGATCCGGGTGGCCGGTGAACAGGATGCCGTAGAGATCGTAGGCCTCGCGCTCGAACCAGTCGGCGCCCGGGAAGACGGAGGTGATCGACGGCACCGGCGTGTCCTCGTCGGTGCGCAGCTTGACGCGGATGCGGGTGTTCTGCGTCGGCGAGAGCAGGTGGTAGACGACGTCGAAACGCATCGCGCGGGCCGGATAGTCGGCGCCGCAGATGTCGATGATCGAGACGAACCGGCTGCGCGGATCGTCCCTGAGGAAGGTCATGACCTCGACGATGTCGGCCGCGGCGACCTGCAGCGTCAGCTCACCATAGGCGAGAGACGCGGATTCGACCTGGGGCCCGAGCTTTTCGCGGAGGTAGCCGGCGAGATCGTTCAAAACGTCACTCATCGCCCTGCCCTACCGCTCGATCGTGCCGGTGCGGCGGATCTTCTTCTGCAGGAGAAGAATGCCGTAGAGCAGCGCTTCGGCGGTCGGCGGGCAACCCGGAACGTAGATGTCGACCGGGACGACGCGGTCGCAGCCGCGCACCACCGAATAGGAATAGTGATAGTAGCCGCCGCCATTGGCGCAGGAGCCCATCGAGATGACGTAGCGGGGCTCCGGCATCTGGTCGTAGACCTTGCGCAGCGCCGGCGCCATCTTGTTGGTGAGCGTGCCGGCGACGATCATGACGTCGGACTGGCGCGGGGAGGCGCGCGGCGCGATGCCGAAACGCTCGGCGTCATAGCGCGGCATCGAGATGTGCATCATCTCGACGGCGCAGCAGGCAAGCCCGAAGGTCATCCACATCAGCGAGCCGGTGCGCGCCCAGGTGATCAGCGCCTCGGAAGAGGTGACGAGGAAGCCCTTGTCGGAGAGTTCCTCGTTGAGCCCGCCGAAATAGGCGTCGTCGGCGCCGATCGGCTTGCCGGTCGACGGATCGATGATGCCCCTGGGGCGCGGCGCGATGAGCGTCGCGGAAGCGTCGTTCAATCCCATTCGAGGGCTCCCTTCTTCCATTCGTAGATGAAGCCGATGGTCAGCACGCCGAGGAACACCATCATCGACCAGAAGCCGAGCATGCCGATCTCGCCGAACGAGACCGCCCAGGGAAACAGGAAGGCGACTTCGAGATCGAAGATGATGAACAGGATGGACACCAGGTAGAAGCGGATGTCGAACTTCATGCGCGCGTCGTCGAAGGCATTGAAGCCGCATTCATAGGCCGAGAGCTTTTCCGGATCGGGGTTGCGGTAGGCGATGAGGAAGGGCGCCGCCATCAGCGCCAAACCGATCACCAGCGCGACGGCGATGAAAATCACGATCGGCAGATAGGAACTCAACAGTGTGTCCATTGCGCTCTTTCCGGATTGGTCCCCACACACGCCATCCTAACATCGCACCGCAGTCCGAAACCGCGACAGATTGGCCCGTCGCGGGGCCGAAACGCATGCTGCAATGCGGCGAGGGTTATCCCACGCCGTTCAGCGAAGCAAGCCTAACCTTGCCGGGACTTCGCAACGTGATGGGGGTGTTTTCGGTGTGACGCCCGCGCCTTCGAATTGGGCGTTTGCAGCGCCCTGCTCGCGCGACGCGGTTGCCGTCTGGAATCGACGCGGACGACGACGACTCAGAGCCGGCCGATCCAGGCGGCGAAGGTGACGAGCAGCGCGCTCATGACGGTGAGCGTGGCTGCATCCAGGAAGAGAACCGCCATCGCAGGACCCTTTTCAGATCTCCAGGCGCGCGGCGGGACCGCGCGCCGGGGTTCGCATGGACTCAGGCGACACCGGCGCCGAGCGCGCGATCGACGGCGCGCGCAATGTCGGCGTTGAGGAACGGTTTCTGAACCACGATGGAACGGGGATGGAGCGGCCGGTCGCGCATGCTGTCGCCGGTCACGAAGATATGCGGCACGAAGCCCTTGCCGATAATGCGGGCGACCGCGGCAATGCCGCTGCCCTCACCGAGCCGCGCATCGACGATCATGAGGTCGGGCCGTGTCTCGAGGGCGGCAGCCACCGCGCCGGCCTCGGTGCTGGCGGTCGCGCAGATCGTGTGTCCCATGTCCTCGAGGATTTCGCTCAGATACA
>JAUYMV010000661.1 GCA_030698645.1 Mesorhizobium sp. | reverse complement strand
TCCTCGACCGCACGGTGACCTCGACGATCGCGCCCGACGGCGACGGCAAATGGGTCGAATATGCCGGCGGCTATGCCGACATGCTGGTCCAGCGCGGCTCGAAGCGCTTCGAGCGCACCAGCCGCAAGCCGAAGCCGCAGGCTGACGCGAGCGCGCCGAAGGCAGCCGTCGCCGTGACGCAGGCGAAGCCCGACGCGAAAAAGCTCTCCTACAAGCAGAAGTATGCCCTGGAGACCCTGCCGAAGACCATGGCGGTCGCCACCCAGCGCATGGCCGAGCTTGAAAAGAAGCTGGCCGACCCCGCCCTCTTCACCCGCGATCCCGCCGCCTTCCAGAAAACAATCGCCGCGCTCGACGCCGAACGCGCCAAGCTGACCAAGCTTGAAGAGGAATGGCTGGAACTTGAGATGCTGCGCGAGGAAGTCGAGGGGTAGTCGCGGGGTCGTAAGTGCCGGGGACAGTCTGCTTTTTTCCGCCCGCGCAAACGCTTCGACCGCACAGCCTTTCCGCGGCAAGAAAATAGACTGTCCCCCGGTGCGCGCGCCCGGTGGCGTTCAGGACGTGTCGCAAAGTTCGACCGTGGGCAAAACGGCCGGCGTCATGCCAAGTGCGATCCGGCGGATGCGGCCCATGCAGGCCGCCGCCTCCGCGGGGAGCCGGCCTGCCGCCGCGGCCATCGCCTGGACGCCAAGCGCCAGCAGCCGGAACGACAGGGCGAGCGCAAGGGCGTCCGCCGGGCCGTAGCCGGAGCGGTCCGGCGCGATGGGGAGCCAGTCCTCCCAGAACGCCGCGTCCGGGTCTGTGGCGACGAAATCGGCTGCGACCCTTTCGGCCTGTCGCAGCAGCCAGAGCACGATCAATCGGATCGGCGCGGCGCGGGTAGCGACATGCTCGGCCAGGCTGGCGAGCGACAGCAAGAGCGCTGCGATGCGCTCCAGCATGTCCCTCCCTTTGCGCACCCTTCCGTTCATCGCCGTCTCCTTTCGCGGACAGTGTCGGCGAGGCGCGGAGGGAGGTGGATGGAGGGCGAATGGTGAATTGTGAAAGGTGAATGGAAGGAGGGGTTTGGCGGCGGAGGGTGCGGAAATCGGTCCACGGGTTTCCGCCCCGTCGCTCTGCTTGCGAGGGAAGATCGACCGGTTGTTCTGATGGCGAGGTTCGGCGTCTACGAGTCGCCCGGCGGCCTGTTCATGGACGCTCAGGCGGACCGCTTCAGCTGCGTACGCGCAGAATACCGGTGCCGCATGGCGCAAATTCGAGTCGAGAAGCATGAAATGCGCCGGAAACCGACGCTTCGACTGCAATACCGGTCGGTTCGTTGGCGCGCGTCAGTAAGGTCACGCCTGATGAGACGACCGATATGCCGCCTGTTGCAGGATCGACACTCCCTCGCCATTTCGACGCCCGCGTCGACTCCCGCAATGTCCAGGTTACTGTAAAATCCGGTGCGACGACGATCTTCACACCATCGGTGCGGATGCAGTTGCCCTTAAGAAACTCAGCATCCGGCGGTTGTGAATAGGAAAGGGTTGCCCAGTAAGTGCGAGGTGCGATCTTGTGCGACGACGACGGCCCGCTCGGCGCGGGATTGGTGGGAGTGTTAGGCTGTATAGCGGCGGCCGGGCCGGGTGTCGGAGCCGTTGGCTGTGGCGCGGTCGGATGCAATGCGACACAGGACTGCTGCGCATTCTCGCTCATTTTCTTGAGTGCAGGCTGGCGCCGGGCGCGCGCCTCGCTGTTCGCGGAGCCAACATAGGCGGGCTCGCAGACGGCCGAATACTGGCAGGGAGTATCGCGGGCGCAGACCTCGAGGCTAACGAACGCTTTTTCCTCAAAGCGCTCTTGGCAGATGTTTCCCGAGCGCGCCGTTATGCTGCTCACGTCGGTCAAGCGCTTCTCGAAAAGGGCCTGGTGCGTCGCCTGCCGGTACTTTGTTCCGCACAACTCGGCATCGCACGGATATCGCTTCGTGCAGGAGACGAAGCGCGCGAACCGCTCGACATCGTCCGCGCTTTCCGCTTCGCTTGGCTGACTTGTGGTTTCGGCGCTCTCGTGCATACCGGGGACGCAAGCCTTATCGCTCTCGGTGTGGTCAATCAGTCGATCCGTCAGGAGGTTTGCCAGATCAAAGGCAGAGACCGAAAAAAAGATACCCTGCGAATCGAAAGCCTCTCCTGGCTTGAATGTGTTGATGCCGACGACCCGGCCGCAGGCGTCGAGCAGGGGGCCGCCGCTGTTGCCCGGATTTATCGGCGCGGTATGCTGAATAACCCGCGCTCCGCCTTGTTTGGCGACCTGCGGTATGATTCGAGAGACGCCGCCCTTCGTCACCGAAGCAATAAGCATGTTGGGATCGAGCCCATCGCCGGCGACGATGTCGGCGGCGCCTGGAAAGCCGATCGCGGTAACGTCCGCTGTCAACTCGGGATCGCGGGTCGCCAGCGTGAGCGGCACGCCGAGCAGGTCGTCGTTCGTTTCGAGGATGGCGAGATCCTTCTGCGACGAGGAGAATCGAATGGTCGCTGGTGTTGTCTCAACACCGGTCGCGGTAGCAAAGGCGACGATGATTTGATTGGCGCCGTCGATCACATGATAGTTGGTGGCTACCACACGATCGCTTAGGACGAAGCCGGTTCCTGTGCTGGCGCCGTCAGTGGCGATTGAGAATATTCTGACTACGCTGTCGCGGGCGTCGTTTGGGTTGAGTGTTTGCGGCCTGGCGATCTGCACCAAAGCCGGCACGAACGCCAGCAAGGTGATGAGACGCAGGAACGGGCGCATATGTCTTCCGCTTCGTGTGCTGTCTTCAAGTGTCTTGTCGATTAGGGAGTAAACCAGAGTTCGACACGACGGTTCAAGGCCTTGCCTTGCTCATCGCTATTACACGCGACAGGTGCAAGCCAAGAGAAGGAGGCGATTCGGTTATTGGGCACTTGGACGCCCTGCGCGGCCAACACCTTGGCAACTGCCTGGCTGCGCGCAAACGCCAGGTTCAGGTTTGTCCGGAAGCTTCCATCGGAGTCGGCGAACCCGACGAGGAACCAGTTCTGTCCCCCGAAACTTGGATTCTGAAGGGCACGGGCGATGCGGCGGACATCTGACAGCGCCTTGTTGTCGAGTTCCGAGGAGCCGCTGCGGAACCGGAAGTTGACGGATGCGCGGGTGACTTTGCCGGCAATATCCAGCAGTTGTGTCTGCATGTCGCGTGGGGCGCGCGCGTCCGCGGTTTCACTCAGGCTCGCCACCCACGTGGCGCGTTGCTGCACATCCTCGAGTTCTACCGTCTGGTCGATGAAGCCGGCGTCGCGGATGATCGGCTGTGCCTCCGGCGACATTGAGAAGTTTAGCAAGTCGGAGGCCAAGCCTTGGCGCGGCGTACCGGGCGTATAGAGATAGAGCCGGCGCGACAGAGGATAAACTTCAGTCTGGATCGTGAACCGCGACGGGCCATAAGCAATTCCGCAAGTCGAACCAATTTGGAGCGCCCTATTGTTGCGCACATAAGGCAAACCAATGAAACCTATACCGTTCGGGTCGTTCTCGACAGAATCGGTTAACTCGTCGCTGGATTCGAAGCGCTTTGCGGCACCGGCCAGCGACAGACTTGCCGGTTTCATGACCATATCGTCAAACGTGCTGAAGGTGCCAGATTTGGAATCGCGCGCATAAACGTTGATCGGCGCGGCCGTCCCACCGAGTTGCGACCAATTGGCGATCTGTCCCGAGAAGATTTGCGCAATGGTTTCGAGATTGAAAGCCACGTCTCGCAGCGGATTGGTAGAATTCACGATGACGGCCAGACCGTCGAGCGCGAGCACGTGCTCACTCGCGGCGTCGAGCATGTCGACGCCGAGCTGCTGGCGCAACAGGTCCGCTTCCGACGGTTTGATGGCGCGCGACGACATGCCGATCACAGCTCTGGCTGAAGCCAGGCTTTCGAACGCAGTACCCGATCCCTTTGACGCGAGCTCGACTTCAAAATTCTCGCCGCCCGGGAGCT
>JAUYMV010000653.1 GCA_030698645.1 Mesorhizobium sp. | reverse complement strand
GGCCGCCACGGCATGCCGGTCACCATCGACAAGGTCGAGGACATCGGCCGCCACCGCATCGTGCGCGCCAGGCTGGAAGGCCGCGACCTGGCCGCGATCCTGCCCGAGGACGGCGACATCCCGGCCGAGCCGCACGTCGCCTTCGATCCCGCCGGCATCAACATCTATGCCGATTCCTGGCGGGTCGAGATGGGACGGGACAACATGCGGAGGACGGACGCATGAACAAGACCTGGAACAACCGCGCCTGGTTCATGGTGCTCCCCGTGCTGGTGCTGGTGGCGTTCTCGGCGGTCATCCCGCTGATGACGGTGGTCAACTACTCGGTGCAGGACACCTTCGGCAACAATGTCTTCTTCTGGGCCGGCACCGAATGGTTCGAGGAAATGCTGACCTCCAACCGGTTCTGGCTGGCGATGGGCCGCAACCTGGCCTTCTCCGCGATCATCCTGATCATCGAGATCCCGCTCGGCATCTTCATCGCGCTCAACATGCCGCGAAAGGGCTGGGGCGTGCCGGTCTGCCTCGTGCTGATGGCGCTGCCGCTGCTCATCCCGTGGAACGTGGTCGGCACGATCTGGCAGGTTTTCGGGCGCGTCGACATCGGCCTGCTCGGCTATTCGCTGCGCGCGCTCGGCCTCGACTACAACTATGTCAACGACCCGTTCGACGCCTGGGTGACCGTCATCGTCATGGATGTCTGGCACTGGACGAGCCTTGTCGTGCTGCTCTGCTACGCCGGGCTGGTGTCGATCCCGGACGCCTACTACCAGGCGGCCAAGATCGACGGCGCGTCGCGCCTCGCGGTTTTTCGCTACATCCAGTTGCCGAAGATGAACCGCGTGCTGCTGATCGCCGTGCTGCTCAGGTTCATGGACTCTTTCATGATCTACACCGAGCCCTTCGTGGTGACGGGCGGCGGGCCGGGCAATTCGACGACGTTTCTCTCGATCGACCTCGTCAAGATGGCGATCGGCCAGTTCGACCTCGGCCCGGCGGCCGCGATGTCGATCATCTACTTCCTGATCATCCTGCTCATGTCGTGGGTCTTCTACACGGTCATGACCAACTACGATTCGGAGAAGTGAGATGGCGGCGCGGCAGGGCACGGCGGAGAGCCACGTGACAAAGCGCGAAGCGGCCGCGACCGGTAACGCCATGTCGGCGCGCGATACGGACATGGCGCGGCGGATGCGCCGGCGCGGCGCGGAATCGCGGTTCTGGTGGATCGTGCCGACGCTCTACATCATCTTCCTGATGCTGCCGATCTACTGGCTGGTCAACATGAGCTTCAAGACCAACCAGGAGATCCTTGGGCAATTCTCGCTTTGGCCGCAGGACCCGACGATCCGCAACTACATGGTGATCTTCACCGACCCGTCCTGGTACAAGGGCTACATCAACTCGATCATCTACGTGGTGATGAACACGGTCATCTCGGTGTCGGTGGCGCTGCCGGCGGCCTATGCCTTCTCGCGCTACCGCTTTCTCGGCGACAAGCACCTGTTCTTCTGGCTGCTGACCAACCGCATGGCGCCGCCGGCGGTCTTCGCGCTGCCGTTCTTCCAGCTCTACTCGGCCTTCGGGCTGATCGACACGCATATCGCGGTGGCGCTGGCGCACTGCCTGTTCAACGTGCCGCTGGCGGTGTGGATTCTCGAAGGGTTCATGTCGGGCGTGCCGAAGGAGATCGACGAGACCGCCTATATCGACGGCTACTCGTTCCCGAAATTCTTCGTGAAAATCTTCGCGCCGCTGATCGCGTCGGGCATCGGCGTCGCCGCCTGCTTCTGCTTCATGTTCTCGTGGGTCGAGCTTTTGATCGCGCGCACGCTGACCACCACGGACGCCAAACCGATCGCCGCCATCATGACGCGCACGGTGTCGGCGTCGGGTCTCGACTGGGGCGTGCTGGCGGCGGCCGGCGTGCTGACGATCATTCCCGGCGCGCTCGTGATCTGGTTCGTGCGCAACTACATCGCCAAGGGCTTTGCCCTGGGGAGGGTGTGATGATGATCTGGCTCTTACCCTCCCCCTTGTGGGGAGGGTCGATGAGAAGACTGAGCGAAGCGAAGTCTTCGAAGCGGGGTGGGGGTGTGCCCGTCACGAACCCCCACCCGGCCCTTCGGGCCACCCTCCCCACAAGGGGGAGGGTAACCTCGTCCACAGGAGCACACCCATGACCCTCTCCTGGATGGCCTGGACGCTGCCGACCGCGCTGTTCTTCGGCACGATTCTCGCGCTGCTGATCGGCATGGCGGTCTGGGAATACGTTTCACCGGGCGGAAATCCGCGCATCGGCGTGCTGCGCTTCGAGACGACGCGCGGCGATCGTCTGTTCATTTCGCTGCTTGGCAGCGCCTTCATCCATCTCACATGGCTGGGTCTGATCGGACCCAACCTGTGGTGGGCTCTCGCTCTCTCGGTGGTCTACGCCATTGGCGTATTCCGGTTCGTTTAGAGGGGGATACTGAAGGAGCGGCGGCGTGCCGGCCGCCGCTCCAATCGCACTGAAACCTTTGGGAGGAATACCATGCGACGCCATTTTCTAACATCAACGACTGCCCTTGTCCTGCTGCTGGCAGCCGGCCAGGCCTATGCCGGAATGGACGAGGCGAAGGCCTTCCTCGACGCCGAGATCGGCGACCTGTCGACGCTCGACCGCGCCGGCCAGGAAGCCGAAATGCAGTGGTTTATCGACGCCGCCAAGCCCTTCGCGGGCATGGACATCAAGGTCGTCTCGGAAACCATCACCACCCACGAATACGAGTCCAAGACGCTGGCCGCGGCCTTCACCGCCATCACCGGCATCAAGATCACGCATGACCTCATCGGCGAGGGCGACGTGGTCGAAAAGCTGCAGACGCAGATGCAGTCCGGCGAGAACGTCTACGACGCCTACATCAACGACTCCGACCTGATCGGCACCCACTGGCGCTACCAGCAGGCCCGTTCGCTGACCGACTGGATGGCCAATGCAGGCAAGGACGTCACCAATCCGAACCTCGACATCGACGATTTCATCGGAAAATCGTTCACCACCGCGCCGGACGGACAGCTCTACCAGTTGCCCGACCAGCAGTTCGCGAACCTCTATTTCTTCCGCTACGACTGGTTCAACGACGAGAAGAACAAGGCCGACTTCAAGGCGAAATACGGCTACGACCTCGGCGTGCCGGTCAACTGGTCGGCCTATGAGGACATCGCCGAGTTCTTCACCGGCCGCGAGATCGACGGCAAGAAGGTCTACGGCCACATGGACTACGGCAAGAAGGACCCGTCGCTCGGCTGGCGCTTCACCGACGCCTGGCTGTCGATGGCCGGCAATGGTGACAAGGGCATCCCGAACGGCAAGCCGGTCGACGAATGGGGCATCAAGGTCGACGAGAACGACCGGCCGGTCGGCTCCTGCGTCTCGCGCGGCGGCGACACCAACGGACCCGCGGCGGTCTATTCGATCGAGAAGTATCTCGAGTGGATGAAGAAATATGCCCCGGCCGCGGCGCAAGGCATGACCTTCGGCGAATCCGGACCGGTTCCGTCGCAGGGCGAGATCGCGCAGCAGATGTTCACCTACACGGCGTTCACCGCCGACTTCGTGAAGCCTGGCCTGCCGGTCGTCAA
The DNA here is from genome assembly GCA_030698645.1 of Mesorhizobium sp. Taxonomy (GTDB): domain Bacteria; phylum Pseudomonadota; class Alphaproteobacteria; order Rhizobiales; family Rhizobiaceae; genus Mesorhizobium_A. The sequence goes on along the minus strand of JAUYMV010000653.1, from coordinate 7,828 downwards.
CGAGGACGGAACGCCGAAGTGGCGCTTCGCGCCGAGCCCGCATGGCGTCTACTGGAAAGATGGCATGAAGCTCGGCTACCAGGACGCGGGTTCGTGGACCCTGCTCAAGTCGACGCCGGACGACCGCGCCAAGGCGGCCTGGCTCTATGCCCAGTTCGTCACTTCCAAGACGATCGACGTGAAGAAAAGCCATGTCGGCCTGACCTTCATCCGCCAGTCGACGCTCGACCACCCGTCCTTCACCGAACGCGCCCCGAAGCTCGGCGGCCTGGTCGAGTTCTACCGCTCGCCGGCCCGCCTGCAGTGGTCGCCGACGGGCACGAACGTGCCGGACTATCCGAAGCTGGCGCAGCTCTGGTGGCAGGCGATCGGCGATGCGTCCTCGGGTGCAAAGACCGCGCAGGCCGCCATGGACTCGCTCTGCGAAGAGCAGGAAAAGGTGCTGGAGCGCCTCGAGCGCGCCGGCGTCCAGGGCGACATCGGCCCGAAAATGGCCGAGGTGAAGACGCTTGAGGAGTGGAACGCGGATGCCGTCGCCAAGGGCAACCTCGCGCCGCAGCTCAAGATCGCCAACGAGAAGGAACAGCCGCTGACCGTCAACTATGACGAACTGGTCAAGAGCTGGCAGTAACGAGCCGTCGCGCAGTAGCGAGGCTTGATCATCGGGGAGGCGGCGCGAATGCCGCCTCCCTCGTTCGCACATAGACGGGATCGACATGAGCGGCTTCATACTTGCCATCGACCAGGGCACCACCTCGACGCGCGCGATCGTCTTCGACGGCGCCATGAAGGTCGTGGCGTCCGGCCAGAAGGAATTCACGCAGCACTATCCGGCATCCGGTTGGGTGGAGCACGATCCGGAAGAAATCTGGGCGACGGTCGTCTGGTCGGTCAAGGAAGCGCTCCGTAAGGCAAAGCTTACGGCAAAGGACATCACCGCCATCGGCATCACCAACCAGCGCGAGACGGTGGTGCTCTGGGACAGGGCGACCGGCAAGCCGGTCCACAACGCGATCGTCTGGCAGGACCGCCGCACCGCGCCGCTCTGCGCCAGGCTGAAGAAGGCGGGCCTGGAGCCGAAATTCACGCGCAAGACCGGCCTGCTGCTCGACCCCTATTTTTCCGGCACCAAGATCGCCTGGATCCTGGACAAGGTGAAAGGCGCGCGCAAGCGGGCCGACCGGGGCGAACTGCTCGCCGGCACGATCGACAGTTTCCTGATCTGGCGCCTGACCGGAGGCAGGCTGCACGCGACCGACGCCACCAACGCCTCGCGCATGCTCGTCTACAACATCGCGACCAACGAATGGGACGCGGAGCTCTTGAAAATCCTCGACATTCCGGCGTCGCTGCTGGCGCAGGTCAAGGATTGCGCGGACGATTTCGGCGTCACGGACGCCGCGCTCTTCGGCGCCGAAATTCCCATTCGCGGCGTCGCCGGCGACCAGCAGGCGGCGACCATCGGGCAGGCCTGCTTCGAGCCGGGCATGATGAAATCGACCTACGGCACCGGCTGCTTCGCGCTGCTCAACACCGGCTCCGACATGGTGCGCTCGAAGAACCGGCTGCTGACGACGATCGCCTATCGCCTCGACGGCAGGACGACCTATGCGCTCGAAGGCTCGATCTTCATTGCCGGCGCCGCCGTGCAGTGGCTGCGCGACGGGCTGAAGATCATCGGCAAGTCGGAGCACAGCGGCGAACTGGCCGCCAGGGCGGACGAGACCCAGAACGTCTACCTGGTGCCGGCTTTCGTCGGCCTCGGCGCGCCGCACTGGGATGCCGACGCGCGCGGCGCGATCTTCGGCCTGACACGCAATTCTGGTCCGGCCGAATTTGCCCGCGCGACGCTCGAATCCGTCGCCTACCAGACGCGCGACCTGCTCGACGCCATGAAGAAGGACTGGAAGAGCGGCGCGAAACGCACCGTGCTGCGGGTCGATGGCGGCATGGTGGCGTCCGACTGGACGATGCAGCGCCTCGCCGACATTCTCGACGCCCCGGTCGACAGGCCGACCATTTTGGAGACGACGGCGCTTGGCGCGGCCTGGCTCGCCGGATCGCAGGCGGGCGTCTGGCCCAAGGCGGCCGAATTCGCCGCCAAATGGGCGCTCGACCGGCGGTTCGAGCCGGGCATGGATAAAGCCGTCCGCGCCCGCAAAATCGCCGGCTGGCAGGACGCCGTCAGGCGCACGCTGAGCCGCCCGAGATAGACAAGACCCGCGTCGCTTGCGCGGCGCGGGCCTCGTATCGTCCTAGGCTGACACGCACTCAGCTATAGGGCGAATAGCACTGCTGGCGCGGCCCATGATAGGGCTGGAACGTATTGTCGTAGGCGCGATACGACCGGTAGCGATTGTAGCACCAGCGAACATGGGCGTTTCCGCCGTTGTAGTAGGCCGGGCCCGAATTGATCGCGCCGCCGATGATCGCGCCGGCGATGAACGCGCCAGCCGGGAACCAGAATCCGTTATAATGGCGATAGCCCGGCCGCGGCTCACGATATCCGCGATGGCCTCGGTAATAGTAGTAGCCACCTTGCTGGTAGAAGTCGTTGTGATAGACCTGAGGCTGCCGGTAGCTACGGCGATCGCGGCGGAACTGCCGGTAGCCGGGTTGCTGCATTTCCTCGATCTGCGCCCGCGTCTGGGCCTGGATGACGCCGCTGTCCGCGCCGCCGTTCGGGACGAAAACCGGGGCGGCCTCTGCCGGGGAGTACGACAACAACGCAAACGACATGGCGACAGCCGTGCACAATGCTGAGGTGAATTTACGCATGAATGCCTCCTGAGAGATGGGGTGGGGTCCTGTCCCTATGACGCAGTAATGCCCGATGCGCCGATTCGTTCCTTGATCTGACGCAACTTAACAACGGACAAGGCAGAATCAAAAAAAGAAAGCCGGTCTTGCGACCGGCTTTGCAATTTGGGCGAAACGGGCTGGGGTGGGGTTGGGGGACTGCCCGTCTCGGCAACGAAACGCCGGTCGGCCGGATTGGTTCCCGCGCGTCTGCGATCCCCAAAGGAAAATCGTATCGGTCGTCTTGGAGGCGAAAACCGGGTTGTTGAATCCGAGCCTCTTGCCTCAGTTCTTGGCCTTTGCCGACTTCTTTCCGCCGCGACCGAGAACCGTTCCGGCAACCGCGCCGGCAACGGAGCCGGCCACCGAGGCCACTCCTGACGCGACACCCGAGGCCGTCGACGCGACGCTGCTGGCAAAGCGCGACGCGGCTGACGGCTTGGCAGGCTTGGCGCTCTTCGCCGCGGCGGGTTTCGCCTTGGCCGCGGCCGGCTTCTTCGTCGGCGACGCAGCCTTCGCGGAAACGTTCTTTGCTACCGGCGCCGAGGACTTGGCTGCTGGCTTCGCCGCGGCGGCGGCCTTGGCCTTCGCCGCCGGAGCGGCCTTGGCGGATTTGCCGCTTGCCGCCGTCGCTGGCTTCGTCGCGGCGCTCGGGGCGGACGCCTTCGCGGCGGTGGGTTTCGATGGCGACTTCGCGTCCTTGGATCGGGCTGCGATCGCGGGACCGGCACCGGCTTTCGCCTGGGTTGCTTTCGATGGGGACGCGGATTTCGGAGTGGCCATGGATTTTCCCTCAAACAGCGTGATTGCTGCTTTTAATCAATGTGTTTGCAGATAAAAGGTTCCCGGGGGCGGGCCTCGGGCACGGATCCAGGCCTCCGCTTGCAACAAGAGCGGGCCGAGAGGCCGGCCACGGCAGGAAGCCGGGCGCAGAGATCCTGAAAAGCCGCGCCGGTCGGATCGCGATGCGATCACGCCTAAGCGCAGTGCGCCTCAGGAATCGCCATACCGATACGGCGATCCAAGCATAAACATATGAATCTCTGTAGCAATTCCTGGTGGGCGCGATGGGACTCGAACCCATGACCTACAGATTAAAAGTCCGTTGCTCTACCAGCTGAGCTACGCGCCCGAAGGGGTCGTTCGAGGCCCCGGAAAGTGCGGCGGAACATAGGGAGCGGACCATCCGGGGTCAACCGGAAAAACCCGGGCCAAGGCTGGCGTTCTCGCGGGTTCCGCCGCCCGCGCACGCATCGGCGCCGCGCGCGGCGAAAGGCCACGGCGAGGTGATTGGTGCGCGGGCGGCGCCGGCGCTATAGCGGGAGCCGAAACGCGAATGCCGGGAGCAGGCTGACTGTGGCGATCGATGTCGGTTATCTGAGTGCGGTGGGGGCGGGGGCGCTGTCGTTCCTGTCGCCCTGCGTGCTGCCGCTGGTGCCGCCCTATCTCTGCTACATGGCCGGCGTCTCGGTGGAGGAGTTCCGCAACCCGGAAGGCGCGGCAACCGCGCGCACCACCAGGCGCGCCCTGCTCGCGGCGTCGATTGCCTTCGTGCTCGGCTTTTCCTCGGTCTTCGTGGCGCTGGGCGCCGGGGCCTCGACGGTCGGCCAGTTCCTGCGCGTCTGGCAGGAGCCGCTGGCGATCGCCGCCGGCCTCGTCATCATCCTGATGGGGCTGAACTTTCTCGGGCTGGTGAAAATCCCGTTCCTGTCGCGCGAGGCGCGCTTCCAGGCCGGCGGCAAGCCGGCTGGGCTGACCGCCGCCTATGTCATGGGCCTCGCCTTCGCCTTCGGCTGGACGCCGTGCATCGGACCCGTGCTCGGGCCGATCCTGACGCTCGCCGGCGGCCGCGCCACGGTCGGCGAAGGCGCGCTGCTGCTGGCCGCCTATTCGGCCGGCCTCGGCATCCCCTTCATCGTCGCCGCGCTCTTCTCCGGCGCCTTCATGCGCTTCGCGACGCGGTTCCGGGCGCATCTCGGCCGCGTCGAGAAGGTCATGGGGGCGCTCCTCGTCATCGCGGGCGTGCTGTTCATGACGGGCGGCATCCAGAGGGTGTCCTACTGGCTGCTCGAGACTTTTCCGGTGCTGGGAACGCTCGGCTAGCGCCGGCCGGGCAGCCAGGCGGCCGGAAAGGTCGCCAGGACGACGCCGCCCATGACGAGCGCGATGCCCGCGGCGTGGAACGGCTGGAAGGCCTCGCCCAGAAACAGCACCGCCATGCCGACGCCGAACGGCGGCATCAGATACATGAAGATGCCGGCAAGCGAGGGACCGAGCGTGCGCGCGCCGAACTGGAAGCCGGAAAAGGCGAGCAGCGAGGCGAACAGGATGATGCCGGCGATGCCGCTCCAGGCGGTCGGCGTTGCCGGGACGGGTTGGCCGGACAGGACTTCCCAGGCGGCAAACGGCGCCAGCAACAGCGCACCGGCCAGGGCAACCATGGCGAAAAGCGCCATGTTGGAGAGTTTTGCCAGGCGCGGCGAGCGGTAGAGGATCGAGTAGACGGCCCAGGAGACCGCCGCCCCGACGAAGATGAGGTCGCCGGCGTTGAACTCGAACGCCGCGAGCGCCGCGATGTCCCCCTTCAGCACGATCGCGGCGATGCCGAGAAAGGCGATCAGCGATCCCAGCGCCTCGCGCCAGCCGATGGCCCGACCGAAAAACGCCGCCTCGAGCAGGATGATCATGACCGAGGACGAGGTGTAGATCAGCGTCCCGTTGGTGGCGGTGGTGAAGCCGAGCGCCACATAGACGCCGCCGCCGCAGATCCACATGCCGAGAAAGCCGAGCAGCAGGATCAGGCCGGCGTTCTGCTGCCAGACAAGGAGCGCGGTGCGCCGTTCACGCAACAGGAACGGCGACAGGGCGAGCGCAACCGCGCCCCAGCGGATCGTCGCCAGCAGGAAGGGCGCGACTTCTGGGATGACCAGCCGGCCGAAGATCAGATTGGTCGAGAAGAAGAGCGGCGTGACCAGCATGACGAGCACGGCCAGTTCGGTGCGGCGGCGGGAGTGCTCGTTCAATGGCTGGTCCTGTCTGGCGCGCACCGCATTGGAGCCGCAACGGCCGGGTGATACAGATGCTGCGATTCCGGATCAACGACCAAAGCGGACGCATGCCATGAACCAACGCTCCTGCCTGACCATCATCCTCGCCGCCGGCGAAGGCACGCGCATGAAGAGCGCGCTGCCGAAGGTGCTGCACCGGATCGCCGGCCTGCCGATGGTGGCCCACGTCGTCAGGGCGGCGGGCCGGGCCGGCGGCGGCGATGTGGCGCTGGTGGTCGGGCGCGGTGGCGACGAGGTGCGCGCCGCGGTGGCGCCGTACGCGCCGGCCGCCGAGATGTTCGTCCAGCGGGAGCGTCTGGGAACGGCGCATGCGGTGCTTGCCGCGCGCGCGGCGATCGCGCGCGGCTACGACGACATCCTCGTCATGTTCGGCGATACGCCGCTCGTCGAGTCGGCTCCGCTCGAGGCGGCGCGCGGGCTCTTGGCCGACGGCAACGCGGTGGCGGTGATGGGCTTCCGGACGGAAGATCCGAGCGGCTACGGGCGGCTGATCGAACAGGACGGCCGGCTCGTCGCGATCCGCGAGGACAAGGATTGCTCGGATGACGAACGGCGGATCAATTTCTGCAATGGCGGGCTGATGGCGATCGACGGACGCCAGGCGCTGGCGCTGCTCGACGCCGTCGGCAACGCGAACGCCAAGGGCGAATACTACCTGACCGACATCGTCGAGATCGCCAACGCGCGCGGGTTGAAGGTGGCGGCGACGGAGGCATCGTTCGAAAACGTGCTCGGCATCAACAACCGCGCCGAACTCGCCGCCGCCGAGGCGATCTGGCAGCGGAGGACGCGGCGGAGCATGATGCTCTCGGGCGTCACGCTGACCGCGCCAGAGACGGTGTTCTTCGCCCATGACACGGAAATCGCGGCGGAAACGCTGATCGAGCCGAACGTCTTCTTCGGCCCGGGCGTGCGCGTCACCGGCGCTGCCACCATCCGCGCCTTCTCGCACATCGAGGGCGCCACGATCGGCGAGGCGGCGGAGGTCGGGCCCTTCGCGCGGCTGCGCCCCGGCGCCGATCTCGGCGATCACAGCAAGGTCGGCAATTTCTGCGAGGTCAAGAAGGCCAAGGTCGAACCCGGCGCCAAGATCAACCATCTGACCTATATCGGCGACGCGATCGTCGGCGCGAAGGCCAATATCGGCGCCGGCACGATCACCTGCAACTATGACGGCTACAACAAGCACCTGACCGAGATCGGCGCCGGCGCCTTCATCGGCTCGAACTCGTCGCTGGTCGCTCCGGTCCGGATCGGCGTCAACGCCTATGTCGCATCCGGCAGCGTGATCACGGAGAGCGTGCCGGACGACGGCCTCGCCTTCGGCCGCGCCAGGCAGGACACCAAACCCGGCCGGGCGAAGATCCTGCGCGAGCGCTATGCGGCGATGAAGAAGAAATAGTCGGCGAAAGTAACGGTTCCTGAAAACACTCCTGTCATCATGCGCTTCCCGTGGCGGCGTGCGCGCTGCAATGGACTGAAAACAATTTTGACTTTGAGCCCGAACCGGCCGCGCCTAGATGGGCGTCAACGTCGGATGGGCAGAATCGAAGGGGTGGGCAGATGTGCGGGATTGTCGGGATAGTCGGCCACTCGCCGGTCGCGCCGCTGATCGTCGAAGCGCTCAAGCGGCTGGAGTATCGCGGCTATGACTCGGCCGGCGTCGCCACCGTCGACCATGGCGTGCTCGGCCGCCGCCGCGCGGAAGGCAAGCTCGTCAACCTGGAGCGCAAGCTGAGGGCGGAGCCGCTCGAAGGGCTGATCGGCATCGGCCATACCCGCTGGGCGACGCACGGCGTGCCGAACGAATCCAACGCGCATCCGCATTTCTCCAAGGACGTCGCGATCGTCCACAACGGCATCATCGAGAATTTCTCGGAACTCAAGAAGGAGCTGGAGGCCGACGGCTACCAGTTCACCTCGCAGACCGACACGGAAGTCGTCGCCCACCTGGTGTCGCG
>JAUYMV010000651.1 GCA_030698645.1 Mesorhizobium sp. | reverse complement strand
CCCTCGATGTCGGGCGTGTCGAGCTGGCGGATCTTTTCGCCGGTCTCCTTGACGGCGACGGCGACCGGGATGTTGTCGACGACGATGGCGTCGACGCGGCCGGCCTTCAGCTCAAGGAAGAGTTCCGGCAGGCCCTTGTAGGTCTTGATATCCCAGCCGCCCTTCTCGCGCGCCCACTTCTCATGCGTCTCGCCGAGCGTGACGCCGATGGTCTTTCCGTTCAGCTCTTCGAGCGTCTTGACGGTGGATGCCTCGCTGACGAACACGCCGCGGCCGGCGTGGTAGTAGGGGCCGACGAAATCGACGGCCTTCTCGCGCTCCGGCGTGATGGTCATCGAGCCGACGATGGTGTCGAACTTGTTGGCGAGCAGGCCGGCAATGATGCCGTCCCAGGCGGTCGTGACGATGACGCCCTTGACGCCGAGGCGCTTGGCGATCTCGGCGCCGATCGAGGCGTCGAAGCCGACGACTTCGTTCTTGTCGTTGACGAAGTTGAACGGCGGATACTGGCCGGTCATGGCGATCTTCATTTCGCCGGCCTTCTTGATCGTCTCCAGTTCGTCGGCATGCGCCGTGAGCGGGACGAGGGTGGCGGCGGCAAAGGCAACGGCCATCAGGCCGGACAATAGCGTCTTCATATGTGTTCTCCGATTTCCCCGAATTGGAGTGCGCGTGCTGGGATCGGCAGCGCTCCCGGACCCGATGATTGCGTTTGGCGTCACATTGCGCAAATAGATAATGGGAATAGGAGGCATAGCCTGTGTCAATGCAGAAGCCCCGCCTCGACCGACTGGTCTGGGAACTCGACTGGAACCTGCTGCGCACCTTCGTGGTGATCGCCGAGGCGAAGGGCATCACGCGCGCCGCCGACCGGCTGAAGCTGAAGCAACCGAGCGTCAGCAATGCGTTGAAGCGGCTGGAGGACTCGGTCGGGCGCAGGCTCGTCGATCGCGACGCGACACGCTTCGAACTGACCGACCTCGGAAAGCTGCTCTACGAACAGAGCATCGAGGTGTTCGGCACGATCTCGCGGCTGCCGGCGCTGGTGCGCGACACACGCGAGGAGGTGACCGGCCACGTCACGATCAGCGTGGCGAGCCATGTCGTCTCGCCGCTCTTCGACGATGCGCTGGCGCAGTTCCACCAGGCGCATCCGCGCGCCAGCATCGCCATCCAGGTGGCGCAGAGCGTCGAGGTGACGCGCCAGGTGCGCGAGCGGCGCGCCTCGTTTGGACTGTGCCTCGTCAACCAGCGCGACGCCGCACTCGACTACAGCGTCGTCTACCGCGAGTTCTTCGGCTTCTTCTGCGGGCCCAGACACCGGCTGTTCGGTCGGCGGGGGCTGACCCTGACCGACCTCGAGGAAGAGACGTCGGTGTCGTTCCAAACCGATCATGTCTCGGATGCGTTGCGGCCGGTGGCGCTGCTGCGCACCGAAGCCAAGCTCGACAGCAACGTCATCGGCATCTCGTCCAACCTGGAGGAGGTGCGCCGCATGATCGTCGCGGGCCTCGGCTTCGGACCCCTGCCGCTGCATGTCGCACGGCGCGATGTCGCCGACGGCCTGCTGTGGCGGCTGCCGCCCTATGCTGCCGCGCCGGCGATCGACGTCTACCTGCTGGTCAATCCGACACGGGCCATGAACCGCGCCGAAAAGGCGCTGCTCGGGACGCTGAAGGGCCTTATCGAGGCGACGCCGTTCAGCGCGCGCACCTACGCCGACTGAGGCGGCAAGGCTGGCGCCCGGACTGCGCCGGTCAGTCGTCGTTGGTTGCGTTAAGCTCGTCCGGGCGCTTGCCCTCGTCGCCGTGCGTTCGGCCGGTCAACTTCACCAGGGCGTCGTTGATCCGGTCCTGCCAGCCCGGCCCCGCCTGCTGGAAATAGTCGAGCACGTCCCTGTCGATACGGAGCGAGACGAGTTCGCGGCCTTTCGGCACGCTGGAGACACGCGTCAAGTCCTCGACGGGCTTCTTGGCCGGCTGGAAGACGGCTTCGGCGGCGGACCTCGAATCGACCGGTCGGCGTGTGGTTGCCATGATGTCTGCCTCATGCCGGCGCTGGCGCCGGCGGTTGGTTTCCGTTGAGCGGCGCAGGGCGCGTTCACGCCCGACTGCCATCGCCATACTGGTGATAAGGGGTCATCGGCCGGCACTCAAGCGGGATGCACGACTATTCAAGGCAATGGCGTTTGATCTCGGTCAACGCGAGACCTGAGGGGAACATGCGAGCCTGCGTCATGCAATGGAAGATGCCGCGTTCCGTCGTTCTGATCTCGATCGCGTTGCTCGCGATGTGCGGTCCGGCCCTGTCCGATCGGGAAAGCGCGTTCCGCGGGCGCAGGATCGCCGAGGCCAATTGCGCGGAATGCCACGCGATCGCCCGCTACGACACCAGCGAGAACCCGGCGGCGCCGCCCTTTCGGACGCTGTCCAGGCGTCCTTCCTTCGCCACTTTGCGCCAGAGCATGTCGGGGCAGATCTTCCTGCGGCATGCCGTCATGCCGGATTTCGAGCCGACGCCGGATCAAGTCAACGATATCGTCGACTTCATCGAGAACATTCAGTTCCCCAACCCCTGAGCAAGGCGCGCCGGTCACAAATGCCGTCAGTGCGTCCGGTCAGCCCCGGGTCTCGGCGAGCGCCCCGTCGGCAAGCGTGTCGGAGGGGTGAACCACGACCACGTCGCCGACCGACAGGCCGCCGAGCACCTGGGCGGTTTCGTCGTTCATCCGGCCGATGTCGACTTCGGTTTCGCGCAGCCTGCCATCGGCCAGCCTGAAGACCCGCCAGCGGTCCCCCGCGCGGAACAGGGCGCTGATAGGCACCTGAAGGCAACTGGCACAATCCCAGATCGCCAGTTCCGCGACGACGCGGAATCCGTGGCCGAGCCGCGCATCGCCGTTCTCCAGATCGAGTACCGCATTGACGCGCTGTTCCTCTATGCCGAGGGCCGAAACCTTGGTGAAGGCCGCGGGATCGATCTTGCGGACCTTGGCCGACAGAGCCCCCTCCCCGCCCCAGTCCACGATGCTCGCCGCCGTACCGGGCGCGATCCTCACGGCATCCGCGGAAAGCAGATCGACTACGATCTCAAGTTTCGACGTATCGCCGATCTCGGCGATGACGGCGCCGGCGGCGACCGCCTGTTCGCTGCGCGCATGGACCGCCAGCACCGTGCCGCTGATGGGAGCATGCAAGGTGATGCAGCAGTCCTCCTCGTTCGGGTTTCGGGGGTCCGGCTGCAGCAATCGCGCCTCGGCGCTGGCCAGTTCCGCCTGTCTGAATCCCACGGTTGCAAGCGCGGCTTCGACAGCCGCTTTCAGCAAGGCGACTTCGTTGGTCACTTTCTGCAGCGCGCTTTCCGAGATGACGCCCGGTCCGAACAGCTTGAGCGCCCGGGCAAGCTGGTCTTCGGCAAGCGCAAGTGCTGCCTCGGCGCGTTTCAGTTCGCTCTCGGCGATGCCCACTCCCGAACGCGCGGCATCGCGCGCGGCAAGCAGTTCCGCCTCGGCCCGGCGGTCGATCAGCGGCGGATCGAGGGGGTGGATCGCCGCGACGATGGAGATGCCGCCCTCGACGCGGTCGCCTTCTTCCAGGACAGTCCGCGACAGATGGCCTGCGATCGGCGTCGATACGGCATAGACGTC
>JAUYMV010000626.1 GCA_030698645.1 Mesorhizobium sp. | reverse complement strand
GCGCTCGGCCCCGTCGCCAGCCAGGAGGCCATCAAGCAGCTCGGCACCAACGGCGGCGGCTTCTTCAACGTCAACGCCGCGCATCCGTTCGAAAACCCGAACGCCTGGTCGAACTATCTCAACATCGTCGCCATGCTGTCGGTCTCGGCATCGCTCGTCTATGCGTTCGGCCAGATGGTCGGCGACCGACGGCAGGGCTGGGCCCTGCTCGGCGCAATGGCCATCCTGCTCATCGCCGGCGTTGGCGCGGTCTACTGGGCCGAAACCTACGGCAACCCGATCCTCAACGGCTTGGGCGTCGATCCAGCGATCGGCAACATGGAGGGCAAGGAGGTTCGTTTCGGCCAGGCCATGACCGCCACCTATGCGGCGGTCACCACGGGCCTCTCCGATGGCGGCGTCAACGGCATGCACGGGTCGCTCACCGCGCTCGGCGGCATGGTGCCGATGTTCCTGATCCATCTGGGCGAGATCCTGCCCGGCGGCGTCGGTTCCGGCCTCTACGGCATGATCGTCTTCGCCATCCTGTCGGTCTTCGTCGCCGGCCTGATGGTCGGCCGCTCGCCGGAATTCCTCGGCAAGAAGATCGAGGCGCGCGAGATGAAATACGCGATGCTGGCCGTGCTGATCCTTCCGGTCACCATCCTCGGCTTCACCGCGGTCTCGGCGATGCTGCCCTTTGCGGTTGCCAGCGTCGGCACCGGCGGGCCGCACGGCCTGTCGGAGATTCTCTACGCCTACTCGTCGGCGGGCGGTAACAACGGCTCCGCCTTCGGTGGCCTCAGCGCCAATACGCCCTGGTATAACACGACGATGTCCATCGCCATGATCCTCGGTCGCTTTGGCTATGCCGTGCCCGTGCTGGCGATGGCCGGATCGGTGGCGATGAAAATTCGTGTGCCGGCGTCCAAGGGCACGTTCCCGACCCACACGCCGCTGTTCGTCGGCCTGCTCATCGGCATCATCCTGATCCTCGGCGGGCTGCAGTTCTTCCCGGCTCTCGCACTTGGTCCCATCGTCGAGCATTTCGCCATGCTCGCCGGCCAAACCTTCTGATCGTTCGCCTTGGTTCCGTTCCGCCAGGTGCGGAACGGACAGGCTCATGGAGCATACGATGTCCACCAAACCGATCGCCCCGGCTCTCTTCGATCCGGCAATCCTCCTCCCCGCGCTCAAGGGCGCGCTGGTCAAGCTCGACCCGCGCCTGCTGTTGCGCAATCCGGTGATCTTCGTCACCGAGATCGTGGCCGCCATGGTCACCCTGTTCTTCCTTCGCGATCTCGTCACCGGGTCGGGCGATGCGGGCTTCTCCGGCCAGATCGCCGCCTGGCTGTGGTTCACGGTGCTGTTCGCCACCTTCGCCGAAGCCGTCGCCGAAGGCCGCGGCAAGGCGCAGGCAGACAGCCTGAAACGCACCAAATCCGACCTGACGGCGAAGCGGCTCAAATCGGCCGATGGCAAGGACTTCGAGAATATCGCCGCGACCGCGCTCAAGGTCGGCGACATAGTCCTGGTCGAAGCCGGCGATCTGGTGCCCGGCGACGGCGACGTCATCGAGGGTGTCGCATCGGTCAACGAAAGCGCGATTACCGGCGAATCCGCCCCCGTGATTCGCGAATCTGGCGGCGACCGCTCGGCAGTCACCGGCGGCACGCAGGTCCTGTCCGACTGGATCAAGGTGCGCATCGGCACCGCGCCCGGCTCCTCCTTCGTCGACCGCATGATCGCGCTGATCGAAGGCGCGCAGCGTCAGAAGACGCCGAACGAGATCGCACTGTCGATCCTGCTATCCGGCCTGACGCTGATCTTCCTGGTCGCGGTCATCACCCTCTGGGGCCTCGCGGGCTATTCCGGCACGGTGATTTCCGTTACCGTGCTGGCGGCGCTTCTCGTCACGCTGATCCCGACCACGATCGGTGGCCTTCTGTCGGCCATCGGCATCGCCGGCATGGATCGTCTCGTCCGCTTCAACGTCATCGCCACCTCCGGCCGTGCGGTGGAAGCAGCCGGCGACGTCGACACGCTGCTGCTCGACAAGACCGGCACGATCACCTTCGGCAACCGCATGGCGACCGACTTTCTGCCGGTGCCAGGCGTTTCCGAGACCGAGCTCGCCGAAACGGCGATGCTCGCCAGCCTTGCCGACGAGACGCCGGAAGGCCGCTCCATCGTGGCGCTCGCCGCCGGCGAGTTCGGCGGCGTGGCGCCGACGGCCAAGATGGATGCAATCATTCCCTTCGCCGCCGAGACACGAATCTCAGGCGTCGACCTTGGCGACCGCAGGGTGCGCAAGGGCGCTGTCGATTCGATCCTCCGCTTCGCCGGCATCGCCGAATCCGATGCCCCTGCCGCTTTCCGCCAGTCGGTCGAGAAGGTGGCGCGCACCGGCGGCACGCCGCTTGGCGTGGCCGACGGCGAGCGCCTGCTTGGCGTCATCCACCTCAAGGATGTGGTCAAGCCCGACATCAAGGAGCGCTTCGCGGCGCTGCGCGCCATGGGCATCCGAACCGTCATGGTGACCGGCGACAACCCGGTGACGGCCGCCGCGATCGCGTCCGAAGCCGGCGTCGACGACTTCCTCGCCGAGGCGACGCCCGAGGACAAGCTCGCCTTCATCCGAAAGGAACAGCAGGGTGGCCGCCTCATCGCCATGTGCGGCGACGGCACCAACGACGCGCCGGCGCTTGCCCAAGCCGATGTAGGTGTCGCCATGCAGAGCGGCACCCAGGCCGCGCGCGAGGCCGCCAATATGGTCGACCTGGACTCGAGCCCGACCAAGCTCATCGAGATCGTCGAGATCGGCAAACAGTTGCTGATGACCCGCGGGTCGCTGACGACGTTCTCGATCGCCAACGACGTTGCGAAGTATTTCGCCATTATCCCGGCGCTGTTCGTGACGACGTATCCGGGGCTCGGCGCGCTCAACGTCATGGGCCTCGCCTCGCCGCAATCGGCGATCCTGTCCGCCGTGATTTTCAACGCGCTGATCATCGTCGGGCTGATCCCGCTGGCGCTCAAGGGCGTCACCTACCGCCCGGTGGGCGCCGCCGCGGTGCTGCGGCGCAATCTCATCGTCTACGGTCTCGGCGGACTGATCCTGCCCTTCGCCGGCATCAAGCTCGTCGACGTCATCATTTCCTCGCTCAATCTGGTGTGACCATGCTGAACCTACTCCGTCCCGCGTTCGCGCTGACCCTCCTCATGACCCTGCTGACCGGGGTCGCC
>JAUYMV010000618.1 GCA_030698645.1 Mesorhizobium sp. | reverse complement strand
CCTGTTCACCAATTCCGGCTCGGAAGCCGTCGAGACGGCGCTGAAAGTTGCCCTCGCCTATCACCGCGCCAAGGGCAATGGCGGCCGCTTCCGCCTGATCGGCCGTGAGCGCGGCTATCACGGCGTCAATTTCGGCGGCATCTCGGTCGGCGGCATCGTCACCAACCGAAAGATGTTCGGCACGCTGCTGACCGGCGTCGACCACATGCCGCACACGCACATGCCTGCCAAGAACGCCTTCACCAAGGGCGTGCCGGAGCATGGCGCGGAGCTGGCCGACGAACTGGAGCGCATCGTGACGCTGCACGACGCCTCGACGATCGCCGCCGTCATCATCGAGCCGGTGGCGGGCTCGACCGGCGTGCTGATCCCGCCGAAGGGCTATCTGCAGAAGATCCGCGACATCTGCACCAAGCACGGCATTTTGCTCATCTTCGACGAGGTCATCACCGGCTTCGGCCGCCTCGGTACGCCGTTTGCGGCCGACTATTTCGGCGTCATTCCGGACATCATGGTCACCGCAAAGGGCGTCACCAACGGCGTCATCCCTATGGGCGCGGTGTTCGTGAAGAGCGAGATCCATGACGCCTTCATGAACGGTCCGGAGCACATGATCGAGTTCTTCCACGGCTACACCTATTCGGGCAACCCGATCGCCTGCGCCGCCGGCATCGCGACGCTCGACACCTACAAGGAAGAGGGGCTGCTCACGCGGGGTGAAGAACTCGGGCCCTATTTCGAGGAGGCGCTGCATTCGCTGAAGGGCGAGCCGCACGTCATCGACATCCGCAATATCGGCCTCGTTGGCGCAATCGAGCTTGCGCCGATCGCCGGCGAGCCGACCAAGCGGGCCTTCTCGGCCTTCGTCAAGGCGTTCGAGCGCGGCTGCCTGATCCGCACCACCGGCGACATCATCGCGCTGTCGCCGCCGCTGATCATCACCAAGGGCCAGATCAACGAGCTGATCGACCATGTGCGCGAAGTGCTCAGGATGGTGGACTAGCACGACATGCCTCCCTCCCCCTTGTGGGGAGGGATCGAGGGTGGGGGTTCTTTCGATCGAATCCGCTTGCATTTGCCCCCACCCCTAACCCCTTCCCAAAAGGGGGAGGGGAACCTGCTGGACCTGCGTCCAGTCCGAAATGAAAGGCGTCTGTTCCGATGGCAGCACCCGGCGAAAACCTCCGCATCAATCCCGACCGGTTGTGGGACAGCCTCATGGAGATGGCGAAGATCGGACCCGGCATTGCCGGCGGCAACAACCGCCAGACGCTGACCGACGAGGACGGCGAGGGGCGGCATCTGTTCAAGCGCTGGTGCGACGCGGCGGGACTCGTGACCGGCGTCGACGAGATGGGCACGATGTTCGCGCGGCGCGAGGGGACGGATCCGGATGCGCTGCCGGTCTATGTCGGCAGCCACCTCGACACGCAGCCGACGGGCGGCAAGTATGACGGCGTACTGGGCGTGCTGGGCGGACTCGAGATCGTGCGCACTCTGAACGATCTCGGCATCCGGACGAAGCATCCGATCGTCGTCACCAACTGGACCAACGAGGAAGGCGCGCGCTTTGCGCCCGCCATGCTGGCGTCGGGCGTCTTCGCCGGCGTGCTGACGCAGGACTATGCCTACTCCCGCAAGGACAAGGCCGGAAAGGTCTTCGGCGAGGAACTGGCGCGCATCGGCTGGAAGGGCGACGAGAAGGTCGGCGCCCGCAAGATGAAGGCGTTCTTCGAACTGCATATCGAGCAGGGGCCGATCCTCGAGGACGAGGGCATCGACATCGGCGTGGTGACGCACGGCCAGGGCCTGAAATGGCTCGAGGTGCGGCTGACCGGCAAGGAAGCGCATACCGGCTCGACGCCGATGCCGAAGCGCCGCAACGCCGGGCTCGGCATGGCGCGCGTCATCGAACTGGTGCACGAGGTCGCCATGGACTACCAGCCGGACGCCGTCGGCGCCGTCGGCCACATGGAGGCCTATCCGAACTCGCGCAACATCATCGCCGGCCGCACCGTCTTCACCGTCGACATCCGCTCGCCCGACAAGGCGACGCTGGACGAGATGGATCTGCGCATCCGCGAGGGCATTTCCACGATCTGCGAGGCGCTCGACATCTCCTTCGAGATCGAGCAGGTCGGCCATTTCGATCCGGTAACGTTCGACGAGGGCTGCGTGAAGGCGATCCGCGACGCGGCGACACGCCTCGGTTACACGCATCGCAATATTGTCTCCGGCGCCGGACACGACGCCTGTTGGATCAACCGGGTGGCGCCGACGGCGATGGTGATGTGCCCCTGCGTCGATGGGCTCAGCCACAACGAGGCCGAGGAGATTTCGAAGGAATGGGCGGCGGCGGGGGCGGACGTGCTGTTCCACGCGGTGGTGGAGACGGCGGAGATCGTGGGGTAGCGAAGATCTTTGGATACAGCCGTTGAGGCTGGGATACCCCCACCCTTACCCTCCCCTCAAGGGGGAGGGGGTTTTGGCGACGGCGTCCGCGGTTCGAAAAACAGTGAAGATCGTGAGGTAGATTGGTGACGGCGGCAACTGTACTCGCGTTCGCGGCCATGGCCGCCCTTCTCATCATGTCGCCGGGACCCAACGGTGTGCTGATCGCCAAGACCGTGCCGACGTCCGGCAAGGCGGCGGGTTTCGCCAACATAGCGGGCTTCGTGGTCGCCTTTTTCGTGCACGGCTCGTTCGCCATCTTCGGCCTGTCGGTCATCCTGCTGCAATCGGCCAACCTGTTCATGGCGGTGAAGCTGGCGGGCGCGGCCTATCTCATGTGGATCGGCGTCAAGGCGCTCCGGGACGCATGGCGCGGCGCTCCGGCCAGGCTGGCGGAGATTGCCCCCGCACGACGGCGGCGGACGCTCCTCAAGGCGTTCGGCGAGGGTTTCCTGACCAACGCGCTCAATCCGAAGGTTGCGATGTTCTACATCGCCGCCTTCCCGCAATTCGTGCCGCATGACAGCGTTTCGCCGGCGGCCGCCTATCTGCTGGTGGCAATTCATGCGGCGTTGAACGTGGCCTGGTTCGGTCCCATGGTCCTTTTGTTCGACCGGCTCTCGGGGGCTGTCCGCGTCGGACGCGTGCAGCGCTGGCTGAAGGGCGTGACTGGGCTTGTCTTCGTCGGGTTCGGCATCAAGCTGGCGACGTTGCGGGCCTGAAACGGGCGGAGCGAACGATGACGACCGAGGGTTACGCCTAGATGGACGTCGAGGGTCTTCTCCAGAGCGTCATCCGCTTCTCGAACTTCATGACGTCTCGGCTCGTCGTGGCGGGCATCGTCTTCTACATCGTCTCCGGCTTCACCGAGGTCGGCTCCTCGACCGAGGGCTTTCTGCCCGATGCCGACATCCTCAACGAGGTGGTGCAGAACTACCAGAACATCTTCGACGTGCTGGGCGTGTCGGACTTCGCGCTGCTCTTGATCCTGTTCGTCTTCCTGACGACGATCCACATCGTCTACGTCGTCTTCAACCGGCTGGGCAGCTACATCCCGCCGGCGATCATCCCGCTGTCGGGCTGGGAGGCGAACGACGACGTCACGCTGACCGCCTTCGACATCCTGCGCGAGGCGCGCGGCGAGGAGCATACCGACGAGGAGAACCAGCGCCTCTACGAGTTCAAGAAGAAGCTGCGCGAGATCGAGCAGACGACGGAGGCGAGCTACCATGACGAGATCGCCGGCATGGCGATGGCCTACAACATCTCCAAGACCTTCATCGTCTTCGTCGCGCTGGCCGGGGCCTACGCGCTGGTGCCGGGAAAATACACCGGCGACTTGGGCCTGCTTGCGGGCATCTTCGGACTGGCGGTGCTGACCGCGGGCTATACGGCCTTCGCCATCTTCCGGGCAAACTACGAGCGGATCGCCGAACTGCGCCAGGCGCTCATCGTGCAGTTCATGGAGTTTGCGCGCATCTGGGCGCCACAGGAATATCAGGAGCGGATCGAAGCCGCCTGCGCGCCGTCGCGCGACCTGAAGCCCGCGCGTTTCGCGGTGCTCATGCCGATCTTCGGGACGCTCGACGAACTGCTGAGCGAAATGCGGCGCTGGCGCGAGCGGCGGGCGATCCGGAGGACAGGTCGGGCATGATGGGTGTTGAATGCCGAAGGGGAGAAGTCGATAATGGTTCCTCATGCACAGGAGGCCCCCATGGGACGGCCAAGGGAATTGACGGACGAAGAGCGGGCCGAGCTGCTCGCCAGGGGATACAGGCCGGTGGAGATGTGGGTGCCAGATCTCTCGAAGGCAGAGGTTCGCGATCGACTTGGCCTCGAGCTCAAGGCAATTCGTGAGGCGGATGTGCGGACTGGCGAACTCGACCGTCTGAGTGAAACCGTCGAGGATCTCGCGGATGATTTCCATTCATGAGGCGCGGCGACGTGGTTCTCGTTTCAGGCGAGGGTGACTATGGAAAGGCCCGTCCCGCGATCGCGGTGCAAGCCGACTATCTCATCGATGGCCTGGACAGCCTCACGGTCTGCCCTCTCACGAGCGACATACTGAACAGGGAATATCTTCGCGTGGCGGTGGAGCCGAGCGCCGAGAACAGTCTGAAGCTCCCGTCGGACATGATGGTCGACAAGCTGCAGACCTATCCGAAAACGAAGGTGTTTGGTCCTGTCGGCCACATTGCCGAAGTCGACATACGTCGTCTGGACGCGGCGTTGTCCTTCTTCTTCCAGCTCGGCCCGACCTAAATGCGCCAGGCGGGTTCCAGAAAACAGTGGGGAACATCATGACCAGAGTCATCAAGAACGGCACCATCGTCACCGCCGACCGGACATGGAAGTCCGATGTGCTGATCAAGCACGGCAAGATCATCGGCATCGGACCGGACCTGCACGGCGATCATGAATACGACGCGACGGGCTGCTATGTGATGCCGGGCGGCATCGACCCGCACACGCATCTCGAAATGCCTTTCATGGGCACCTATTCGGCGGACGACTTCGAGTCCGGCACGCGGGCGGGATTGGCAGGCGGCACGACCATGGTGGTCGACTTCTGCCTGCCGTCGCCGCAGCAGTCGCTGCTGGAAGCCCTGCAGATGTGGGACAACAAGACGTCGAAGGCCTGCGCCGACTACTCCTTCCACATGGCGATCACCTGGTGGAGCAAGCAGGTCTTCGACGAGATGGCGACGGTGGTCGACAAGGGCATCACCTCGTTCAAGCATTTCATGGCCTACAAGGGCGCGCTGATGGTCGACGACGACGAGATGTATTCGTCGTTCCAGCGCTGCGCCGAGCTTGGCGCGCTGCCGATGGTGCATGCCGAGAACGGCGACGTGGTCGCGCAGCTCAGCCAGAAGCTGCTCGCCGCCGGCAATAACGGACCGGAGGCGCATGCCTATTCCAGGCCGCCCGAGGTCGAGGGCGAGGCCACCAACCGCGCCATCATGATCGCCGACATGGCCGGCGCGCCGCTCTACGTGGTGCACGTCTCCTGCGAGCAGAGCCACGAGGCGATCCGCCGGGCCCGCCAGAAGGGCATGCGGGTGTTCGGCGAGCCGCTGGTGCAGCACCTGACGCTGGACGAGACGGAGTATTTCAACAAGGACTGGGACCATGCGGCGCGCCGCGTCATGAGCCCGCCGTTCCGCAACAAGATGCACCAGGATTCGCTGTGGGCGGGCCTACAGGCCGGTTCCCTGCAGGTGGTTGCGACCGACCACTGCGCCTTCACCACCAAGCAGAAGCGCTTCGGCGTCGGCGATTTCACCAAGATTCCGAACGGCACGGGCGGGCTGGAGGATAGGCTGCCGGTGCTGTGGACGACGGGCGTCAATACCGGGCGGCTGACCATGAACGAGTTCGTCGCGGTGACCTCCACGAACATCGCGAAGATCCTCAACATGTACCCGAAGAAGGGTGCGATCGTCGAAGGCGCCGACGCCGACATCGTCGTGTGGGACCCGAAGCGCAAGAAGACGATCAGCTCGGCCAAGCAGCAGTCGGTGATCGACTACAACGTGTTCGAGGGTTTCGAGGTGACCGGCCTGCCGCGCTTCGTGTTGACGCGCGGGGAACTGGCGATCCAGGAATCGGAGGTGCACGCCAAGCCGGGCCACGGCGAGTTCGTCGCCCGCGAACCGCGCGCGGCGGTCAACCGCGCGCTGTCGACCTGGAAGGAAATCACCGCGCCGCGCAAGGTCGAACGGACCGGCATTCCGGCGAGCGGAGTCTAGAATGCCATGATCTTCGCCGGTCTGCTGATCCTCGCAATCGTCGCGCTCGGCCTGTTCCTCTACCTTGAGCTTGAGGAAATGGCGCTGGGCGCGTTTGCGAGCGTCGTTATCCTGGCGGCGATCGGTCTCGCTTTCGATCTGGCCGCGATCTTGACGGTGATATCGCTGCTTGCAATCGGACTGGCGATCGGGGTCGGCTACCTCGTCTGGCGCATCTTCTCCGGCGGCGGGCCGCGTGCTTCCGGAGAAGGGCGATGAAACGGTGCGCAATGGTAGGCCTGCTGTTGTGCTCGATGGGGCCGGCGGCGGCCGCAGCTTCCTTGTCGCTCGATGGAACCTGGGGAGACGAGGCGGGATGCCGGATCTCCCAGGGCGGCGGCGCGGACACCGACACCTATGTCTTCGTCCGAAACGACGAAGTGCGACAGCACGAGGCAAGCTGCGAGGTCCTTGACGTGCTCAAGGGCAAGAGCGGCGAACAGGTGCTGCGCACCCTCTGTGGCGGCGAAGGAGAAATCTGGCTGCACGACTTCATCCTCGCGCCAGACCTCGATCCGGATAGGAAGGACGTGCTGATCCTGCATTCCGGATCGGGAGCCGAGCCGCTTACGGTGCGTCCGTGCGGCTGAGGGGTGCTGCGTGCGCCGCGATCGCGGTTGTCTCGGCGGCGTCGGCGCAGACGCTCTCGCTTGAGGGAATGTGGGGCAATGAGGCGGGATGCCGTTACGCCAGGACAGGCGACATCGAAGGTGACGAACATCTGCTGCTCACCACCGAGCGACTGGAGAGCTACGGCACCGGTTGCACATGGGTCGAGGTGCTGACCGCGAAGGGCGGCGAACAGGTCGCGACAGGCTCCTGCGGCTATGAGGGCGAGGCGTCGCTCGGCGTCGAACGGTTCATCATCGTCCGTGACGCGGCAGATTTCGGCCTGATACGCGTCCTCGCCGCGAACGGAGAGGTCTGGGGGGAAGGGCTGCGGAAATGCCCCTGAGCTACCTCACAAGCCCGTCCAGCTCCGGCAGCAGAACGACGCTTTCCTGCTCGTTGGGGTCGGTGCGCGCGATGATGGCGGTGCAGGGCACGTCGCGGATTGGCTAGTCAACTCCGCAACAACCGCCCCTCGCCATGGCGACAAGGGGCGGCCGGCGTAACGGTCTATTTGGCGGCGAGCATCTCGGCGACGTCGAGCAGCATGAACTCGTTGTCGGCGGCTGCGTCCAGCTTGCGGCCTGACGAGAACGGCAGGTTGTTGTCGTTGGCGACGATGATCTGCGTGTCAGACACGGCCATGACGTCCTCGATCGTGAAGAAGGGGAAGGTCATGATGCCCTTGAGGTCGCGCTTGGCGACGGTCTCCAGCCGGTTCTTGCCCTCCGGATCGGCGATGTTCATCAGGTCGATATGGCCGATACGGCGCACGAAACCGTCGGCATCGATCGTCGCCGTGTCGATCAGCACGATGCGCTTCAGCATCGCCGGGGCCGGGAAGCAGTCGGGCTTGGCCTCGCCTTCGCATTTGAGCGACGGATCGCCCTCGCCATTGTCGCGCTCGATGACCAGCGCGCGGGTCGCGTCGATGAAGTTGAAATCGCCGATCGCGGTTGCGCCTTCGGCGAGCGCGAACTTGAAGCCCTGACCGGTCCATTCGCCCTTGGCCGGGTCGAAGGCGAGCACCTGGAGATGGTTGCCGACGGGCTTGCCGTCCTCGCCGACGAGCGGCTTTTCGAGCATCGCCCAGAGCAGGTTGGTCTCGGGCTGCAACGCCAAGCCCTCATAGCCGCCGGAGCGCGGAACCGTCCAGTCGGCGCCGATCTTGGAGAGGCCGCTGATCGTCGGATGATCGACGCTCTTCAGCACCTTGCCGTCCATCATGGTCGGGTGAACCGCGATGACCTTGCCGTCGAGGCTGGCGTGGATCAGATAGGGGCCGAACTCCTCGCCGATCCAGATTTCGCCGTTCAACAACTGGATGCTTTCGAGATCGAAATCGGCACCGGTCAGGTAGCGGCTGTCGGAGCCTTCATAGGCGATGCGGAACGGCACCTTCTTGTCCGGGTCGGACAGGAAGACCGTCTCCTTGACGTCGACCGAGCCGGTCTCGAAATCCGGCGCAAGCTTGTGGAAATAAAGCAGCGCGTCGGGGCTGTTCAACTTGGAGCCAAAGCCATTGTCGGTGAGCGCATAGATCGAGCCGTCCTCGGCGCGGTTCATCGCGAAGCCCGACATGCCCTGGAGCGGCTGGCCCTCGAAGGGGACGGACAGGCCGGTCGGACGCTTGCCGTGCATGCCGCCGGTGTCGCCCGGCACAGTGCCAACGGCGTCGACGCGGGCAGCGGTCGTGAACTTGCCGGAGATCTTCGCATCGGCCGGAGCGTCGGCCGGCGTCGGCACGAAGGTAGCGGCGGGGATGACGGCATGGCCGGCGAGCTTGGCCGGGAAGACGGTTTCGGCATTTGCGGCGCCGCAGGCAATGGCCAGTGCGACGGCGCAGACGGTGGTTTTCAGCATGATCGGCTCTCCTGAAGAGGTTGGGGAAGGGCGCATAACCGCTACTGCCCCTGCTTGACCGGCGGGTGACGGATCGATTGCAGTTTTGCAACCGAACACACCTTTGGCGCAGCACCGCTTGGTGCGGCACCTGCATGGCGGCCGGCAGGGCTCGGGCGCCGCTTCGACGGCGCAAGAGCCGCGTTGGTTTTCTATCCGGAAGCCAATGCGTCGAGGTCCGGCAGCAGGACCACGCTTTCCTGCTCGTTGGGGTCGGTGCACGCGATGATCGCGGTGCAGGGCACGTCGCCCAGATTGGCCGGCAGATGCGGCACGCCGGGAGGGATATACATCATCTCGCCCGGTCCCATGTCGGCGAAGTCCTCGAGCCGCTCGCCGAACCAGGTGCGCGCGGCGCCGGAGAGCACATAGACGGCGGATTCATGCGCCGCGTGCAGATGCGCCTTCGCGCGGCCGCCGGGCGGGATGGTGACGACATGCATGCAGAGGCCGGTCGCACCGACCGTCTCGGCGGCAACGCCGGCGAAATAGCTCAATCCCTGCCTGCCGGCATAAGCGTCAGTCGGACGCACCACGCGGTAAGTCGGTTTCGTCAAGTCGGGCATTGCATTTCCTTCGCAATTCCTGTTCCCGTTGCAGGTCAGCAACCAGCCCGGCGGCCAGCCATTCATGACAGAGAATACCGCGAGCGTCGTTTCGGCAAGCCACCTTGGCCTCACCTTCGAGACCAATGACGGGCCGGTCAACGCGCTTTCCGACGTCAGTCTCGACATCGCCAAGGGCGAGTTCGTCTCCTTCATCGGGCCGTCGGGCTGCGGCAAGACGACGTTCCTGCGCGTCATCGCGGATCTCGAGAAACCGACGTCGGGCACCATCACCGTCAACGGCATGACGCCCGAACAGGCGCGCGAGAAGCGCGCCTATGGCTATGTTTTCCAGGCCGCCGCGCTCTATCCGTGGCGCACCATCGAGCGCAACGTTGCGCTGCCGCTGGAGATCATGGGCCTGCCGGCCGAGGAGCGGCGCGCGCGCGTCCGGCAGACGCTGGCGCTGGTCAATCTCACCGGCTTCGAGAAGAAGTTTCCCTGGCAATTGTCCGGCGGCATGCAGCAGCGCGCCTCGATCGCGCGCGCGCTCGCCTTCGACGCCGACCTGCTGCTGATGGACGAACCGTTCGGCGCGCTCGACGAGATCGTGCGCGACCATCTCAACGAGCAGTTGCTCGAACTCTGGGCGCGGACGAACAAGACGATCTGCTTCGTCACGCATTCGATCCCGGAAGCCGTCTACCTGTCCACCAAGATCGTCGTCATGTCGCCGCGCCCCGGCCGGGTCACCGACGTGATCGAGTCGACGCTGCCGAAGGAGCGGCCGCTCGATATTCGAGAGACGCCGGAGTTCCTGGCCATCGCGGCAAGGGTGCGGGACGGGCTGAGGGCGGGGCATAGTTATGAGGATTGAGCTTAATCTAACCCCCACCCCTAATTGGGGGAGCCACGGGTCTCGCCCGTCCTTCGGACCCCCGCAAGGGGGAGGGGAGCGGAGCACCGCACGATGACCGCGCTGCGCAATACGATTCCCGTGCTCACCATACTCCTGGCCATCGTCATCGGCTGGTATGCGCTGACCTATGTCATGAATGCGCCGTTCCAGCGCGATCTGGACCGGCGCGGCGGGGTTACCTCGACGGCGGGCGAGTTCTTCGTCAAGACGATGACGCAGCCGAAGCCGACGCTGCCGGCGCCGCACCAGGTGGCGCAGAACTTTTTCGAGAACACTTTTCTGCGCAAGGTCACCAGCAACCGGAGCCTCGTCTACCATGCCTGGGTGACGCTCTCGGCGACGCTGCTGGGCTTCGCCTTCGGCACGGCGCTCGGCATCGCGATTGCCGTCGGCATCGTGCATGTGCGCACGCTGGACCGTAGCCTGATGCCGTGGATCATCACCTCGCAGACGATCCCGATCCTGGCGCTGGCGCCGATGATCATCGTCGTGCTGGCGGCGATCGGCATCGTGGGGCTGATCCCCAAGGCGCTGATCTCCACCTATCTGTCGTTCTTCCCGGTCGCGGTCGGTATGGTGAAGGGGCTGCGCTCGCCGGAACTGACGCATCTGGATCTGATGCACACCTATCATGCGAGCCCGGCCCAGGTGTTCTGGAAGCTGCGGGTGCCGGCCTCGGTGCCGTTCCTGTTCACCTCGATGAAGGTCGCGGTGGCGGCGAGCCTCGTCGGCGCCATCGTCGGCGAACTGCCAACGGGGGCGGTCGCCGGCATTGGCGCGAAACTCCTGACCGGCGCTTACTACAGCCAGACCATCGACATGTTCTCTGCGCTCGTCGCGGGCTCGGTGGTCGCAATCCTGCTGGTCAGCCTGGTCGGGCTGGCCGGACGCATCGTCGAGCGCTCAATGGGGGCGCGACCGGCATGATCGCGCGGATGCCCTGGCAATCCCTCACTGCCCTGTTGCTCGCGGCCATCGCCCTGTTCGGCCTGCCGATCGTCGCGTCCGATGCAAGCGCCGTCAGCGCAACGACGCTCGTCATCTTCGCGCTGGTGCTGGCCGGGGCCGCGGCGCCCGCGCTGCGCTTGTCGGCTGTCGCCGAAGCGGCGCTCCTGTTCGTGGCGGCGCACGGGGCGGCCTGGCTGCTGCTCGCCGGCGTCGCCGGCCACGAGGGCGATGCGGGCTTCGCCTTCTTCGCGCTGGTTGCCGCGTGCTGGCTCATCGCCTGGCGGCTGGTGAGCGTGCTGTCGGCGATGACGCCGCGCTCGCGCCAGGCCGGCGCGGCGCTGCGCCTGCTGGTGCCGGCGATCTTCGGCGCCTGGCTGCTGATCCTGTGGGAGGCGATCACGCGGGGGGCCGGCATCCCGTTCATCCTGCTGCCGCCGCCGTCGGCCATCGGGCTGCGCTTCGCCAATTCGCTGCCGATCCTGGCAGCGGACGTCAACCAGACCATCTTCAAGTCGGTGGTGGCGGGCTACGCCATCGGCTGCGGCGCGGGCTTCGCGGTCGCCATCCTCGCCGACCGTTTCCTGTTCCTGCGCCGCGGCCTCATGCCGATCGGCAACATGGTCTCCGCGCTGCCGATCATCGGGGTCGCCCCGATCATGGTGATGTGGTTCGGCTTCGACTGGCATTCGAAGGCGGCGGTCGTCGCCATCATGACGTTCTTCCCGATGCTGGTGAACACGGTGGCGGGGCTTTCCGCATCCGGCGCCATGGAGCGCGACCTGATGCGCACCTACGCAGCCGGCTACACGCAGACGCTGGTCAAGCTCAGGCTTCCCGCCGCCGCGCCGTTCATCTTCAACGCCTTGAAAATCAACTCCACACTGGCGCTGATCGGCGCTATCGTGGCGGAATTCTTCGGCACGCCCGTCGTCGGAATGGGCTTTCGCATCTCGACCGAAGTCGGCAGAATGAATGTCGACATGGTCTGGGCGGAGATCGCGGCGGCGGCGCTGGCGGGATCGATTTTTTATGGCGTCCTGGCCCTGATCGAACGGGCCGTGACGTTCTGGCATCCGTCTGTCCGTGGTGGGTAGACAGTCTCTAGAGGGAAAGAACATGAAAAAACTGATCGTTGGATTGATGGCGGGGGCAATGTCGCTGGCCGCCATGCAGGCGATGGCCGCCGACAAGGTGACGCTGCAGCTGAAATGGGTCACCCAGGCCCAGTTCGGCGGCTATTACGTCGCCAAGGAAAAGGGCTTCTATGAAGAGGAAGGCCTCGACGTCGAGATCAAGCCGGGCGGCCCCGACATCGCGCCCGAACAGGTCATCGCCGGCGGCGGCGCCGACGTGATCGTCGACTGGATGGGCGGCGCGCTGGCGGCCCGCGACAAGGGCGTCGGCCTGGTCAACATCGCCCAGCCGTTCAAGAAGGCCGGCATGGAAATGGTCTGCCCGGCGGACGGTCCGGTCAAGACCGAAGCCGACTTCAAGGGCAGGACGCTCGGCGTCTGGTTCTTCGGCAACGAGTATCCGTTCTACGCCTGGATGAACAAGCTCGGCCTGTCGACCGAAGGCGGCGCCGATGGCGTCACCGTTCTGAAGCAGTCCTTCGACGTACAGCCGCTGATCCAGAAGCAGGCCGACTGCATCTCGGTCATGACCTACAACGAATACTGGCAGCTGATCGACGCCGGCTACAAGCCGGAAGACCTGATCGTGTTCAACTACTCGGAGATGGGCAACGACCTGCTCGAGGACGGGCTCTACGTGATGGAAGACAAGCTCGCGGACCCGGCCTTCGAGGAGAAGATGGTCAAGTTCGTGCGCGCGTCGATGAAGGGCTGGAACTACGCCGTGGCCAATCCGGACGAAGCGGCCGGCATCGTCGTCGAGGCCGGCGGCCAGGACGAGAACCACCAGAAGCGCATGATGGGCGAAGTCGCCAAGCTGATCGCCGACGGCGACGGCAAACTGGTCGAAGCCGCCTACAAGCGCACCGCGGACGCGCTGCTGGCGCAGAAGATCATCACCAAGGAGCCGACCGGCGCCTGGACATCGGCGATCACTGACAAGGCGATCAAGTAAGCTTCCGAGGATCGACCTGAGAAAGGGGCGGGCGACCGCCCCTTTTTCATTGCGGCGGTCGCGTCAGCCGTCGGGATCGATCGCGCTCACGACGCGGGCGACGATCTCGCCGATCGTCGGCTCCTCCAGGGTTTCGATGTAGCGGGCGGTGCCTGCGCGCACGCGCGCCTCGATGTCGAAACCGCGCACCTGGTTGCAGACCGCAATGTCGGTCGTCTGGTGCCCGATGATCGGCACCGCCAGTCCGGCATTGCGCGTGAATGTGCCGCCGGTCGTCACCGGAACCGTCATCGAGACGCCAAGCGCATTGATTTCCTTCGGCGTGATCACGACGAAACGATGTCGATCCTTCATCTCTCGCCCGGCGACCGGATTGGGATCGATCCAGTAGACGTCGCCCCGCTTGGGCACGCTGCTGCACACCATCAGGATATCTCGCGGCCGACCGGATCTCCCTCGCGCGCCCACGCCGTTTCGCTGTTCAGCTCGGCCATCGCTTCGGCGCCCCGCAGCAGTTCGGCGAGCGAATAGCGCTTGCGACCGCCCGAAACGGGTCGCGCGATGAGGTCGCCGTCAACAACGCTCAGGGACATCTCAGCGCCGACTTCCGTGTTGAGAAGCTTGAGCAATGCGGGCGGGATCGTTATGACGGCCGCGCCTCCCTGACGCCGGATCTTCGCCGCTACTGCCATCTCGTGCCTCCTGAAATGTGCAATATATGTAGCACATATCGACGGCAAATTCAAGACGGTCCTCAGCCACCCAGCCGCCGGCGCTCGGCGTCGCGGAAGGCGCCGGGCGTCATGCCGGTCTGCCGGCGGAAGAAGCGGTTGAAGTAGGCGGGGTCGGCGAAGCCGAGCGACTCGGCGATGCGATTGACCGGCGTCGGCGTGAAGACGAGGTCGCGGCGCGCCGCCTCCAGGATACGCCTGGCGATCATCGCCTGGACGCTGAGGCCGGTGGCGTCGCGGACGATGCGATTGAGGTGGGCGGCCGAGAGGCCGAGGCGTTCGGCGTAGAAGGCAACGGCGCGCCGGTCGCGGAAATGGACCGCGACCAGGCTCTCCAGGGCTTCGAGCCGCGCCTGGCCACGGTCGACGATCGGCTCGAGATGGCGGGCATCCGCCGTCCATGCGCGCGCCAGATCGACAATGGCGATGGCGACGATGGCTTCCAGCGCGATGGTCCGGCCGATCGACGGGTCGTCCATTTCACGCGCGATGCGTTGCTGGCTTTCGGCCGCCTGCGCGTCGCGCGCGGTCTCGGCGAGGGCGACGATGCGGACGGCGCGGGCAAACGAAGCGATCTGGCGATCGGTCGCCGAAAGCCCCTGCAGGCGGTCGGCAAGCGCCGTCACGACACGCCCATCGACATCGCGCGTGAAACGGAAGCCGTGCACCGCGCCCGGCGGGATGAACAGGATGCAGGGCGCCGCGAAGGGCCGGAAAGCGCCATCCTGAAAGACCTCCCCGGTACCGGCGGTGACGTGGAACATCTGGAAGAGCGCTGGGTGGCGATGCGCGGCGATCTCCCATTTGTGCAGTCGCGTGCGCTCCGGGATGGTTTCGCAATGCAGCCAGAAGTCGCCGGACTCGCCGGTTCTTTCGCGATAGAGGCGGTAGTCCGGGATGTCGGCCGAGGGCGGGGCGTTCAGAGTCATGCACAAATAGTGCAATCGAATGCGGGATATGTCCATTGTGATCGATGCCGCGCGACGCCAATGTCGGGTCGGGAGAAGCGATTTCAGGGAGGAACCGCCAATTGCGTACGCAGGTCGCCATCATCGGCTCTGGCCCCTCGGGTCTGTTGCTCGGGCAGTTGCTGAACGATGCCGGCATCGACAATGTCATCCTCGAGCGCTCGTCGCAGGAGCACGTGCTGTCGCGCATTCGCGCCGGCGTGCTGGAGGAAGGCATGTGCGCCATGCTGGACGAGGCGGGCGCCGGTAGCCGCATGCACGCCGAGGGCCTGCCGCATGACGGTTTCGACCTGACCTTCGACGGCAAGCGCCACCGCATCGATCTGCACGGATTGACCGGCGGCAAGCGCGTCATGGTCTACGGGCAGACCGAGGTGACTCGCGACCTGATGGACCGCCGCGAGGCGACGGGCGGCAAGACGATATACGAGGCGGCCGAGGTGACGCCGGGCGATTTTGACGGGCCGAAACCCTTCGTCACCTGGGTCGAGAACGGGGTCGCGCGACGCATCGATTGCGATTTCATCGCCGGCTGCGACGGCTTTCACGGCGTGTCGCGCAAATCCGTGCCCGAGGGCGCGATCCAGACCTTCGAGCGGGTCTACCCGTTCGGCTGGCTCGGCATCATCGCGGACGTGCCGCCGGTCAGCCACGAGCTTATCTATGCCAACCACACGCGGGGTTTTGCGCTCTGCTCGATGCGCTCGACGACGCGCAGCCGCTATTATGTGCAGTGCCCGCTGACCGACACGGTCGAGGACTGGTCGGACGCGCGCTTCTGGGACGAGATCCGGCGCCGTCTGCCCGCCCATGTCGGCGAGGCGATGGCGATCGGTCCCTCGGTCGAGAAGTCGCTGGCGCCGCTGCGCTCCTTCGTCGCCGAGCCGATGCGCTTCGGCCGCCTGTTCCTCGTCGGCGACGCCGCGCATATCGTGCCGCCGACTGGCGCCAAGGGGTTGAATCTCGCGGCCAGCGACGTGCGCTATCTGTTCGATGCGCTGCGCGAACACTATGACGAGAAGTCCGCCGCCGGCATCGATCACTACTCGCAGCGCGCACTGGCGCGGGTGTGGAAGGCCGAACGCTTCTCGTGGTGGATGACGTCGCTGATGCATCTGTTTCCGGAGATCGGCGGCTTCGGCGGGGCGTTCGGGCAGAAGATGCAGGAGGCCGAACTCGACTATCTGGTCCAGTCCCGCGCGGCCTCCACGGCGCTGGCGGAAAACTATGTCGGGTTGCCCTACTGATGCGGGCGGCGCGGATATGGCCGTTTTGGGCGGCCCGGCGAACGGCGCAGGTCCCGAGCGCCGCTATCGGGAGGCTGGTTGAGCATGGCTGACGACGAGAACAGGTCCGCGCGCTACAGGACCGGCATGGCGACCCGCCGCAAGGTGCTCGGCGCCAAGTGGGTCGACGCGGCGCAGGCGAAGAAGACGGCCTTCGACGAGCCGTTCCAGGACATGATCACGGAATCCGCCTGGGGCAGCGTCTGGTCCAGGCCCGACATCACGCCGCGCGAACGCTCGATGATCACGCTGGCGCTGCTGGCAGCACTCGGCCACTGGGACGAACTGGTGCTGCACACGCGGGCGACCGCCAACACCGGCGCCAGCCCGGAAGACATCCGCGAGGCGATGCTGCATGTCGCCATCTATGCCGGCGTGCCGGCAGCCAACCATGCCTTCAAGATCGTCAAGCAGACGCTCGACGAGATGGCCGCGAACAAAGCCTAGAGACGGGAGCGAGACCATGTCCAACAATCAGCCCGAAACCGGATCCTTCTTCGCGCGCGACCGGGAGTGGCACCCGCAGGCGCTGACGCCCTGGTACAAGACATCCGTGCTGCGCGCGCCGCAAAGGGCGATGATCTCGCTCGACAACACGATCTCCGAGATCACCGGGCCGGTGTTCGGCCACAACATGCTCGGCGAACTCGACGGCGACCTGATCCACAATTTCGCCAAGCCGGGCGAGAGCGCCATCGGCCAGCGCGTCATCGTCTATGGGCGCGTGCTCGACGAGCGCGGCGCTGGCGTGCCTGGCGCGCTGCTTGAGTTCTGGCAGGCCAATGCCGGCGGGCGCTACCGCCACAAGAAGGAGGGCTACATGGCCCCCCTCGATCCGAACTTCGGCGGCTGCGGGCGGACGATCACGGCCGAGGACGGCTCCTATTCCTTCCGCACCATCAAGCCGGGTCCCTATCCCTGGCCGAACGGCCCGAACGACTGGCGCCCGGCGCATATCCATTTCTCGATCTTCGGCCACGGCTTCGCGCAGCGGCTGATCACGCAGATGTATTTCGAGGGCGATCCGCTGATCTGGAAATGCCCGATCGTGCGCACGATTTCCGACAAGGCGGCGGTCGAGCAGCTGATCGCGGCGCTGGACATGGAGGCGACCATCCCGATGGACGCGCGCGCCTACAAGTTCGACATCGTGCTGCGCGGAAGGCGCTCGACCATGTTCGAGAACCGCAAGGAGGGCAACTGATGGCGCGCGCTGGGGCGCTGTGATACAGTGAATACATGTATTCACATGGAGAAAACCGATGGCCACATCTGTCAGACTGAGGCCCGAGATCGAAGCGCGTCTCGACGCGCTGGCGAAAAGCACGGGACGCACCAAAGCGTTTTACATCCGGGAGTTGATCGAACGCGGGCTCGAGGATGTCGAGGACTACTACATCGCGGACGCCCGTTATCAGAGATATCTGAAGGGGGAGGAACGCACTTATTCACTCGAAGAAGTGAGTCGCGGCCTTGGCCTGGACGATCAGGCTGCTTGAGGCAGCCGAACGCGACCTCCGGAAGCTTCATCGAAATGAAGCCAAACGCGTTCGGGACTTCCTCATGGAGCGTGTTGCCAAACTCGACAACCCGCGCGTTATCGGGGACGCACCTGTCGGCCCGTTGAAAGGCTATTGGCGATATCGGGTGGGCGACTACCGCATTCTATGTCGCATCGAGGACGAAAAGCTTGTCATTGTCGCCGTCGAGATCGGCCATCGATCCGACATCTACAGATAGGAAGAACATCATGAGCCAATCCCTCAACCGCCTGAAAGAGTCTCCCTCGCAGACCGCGGGGCCCTATGTCCACATTGGCCTGGCGCCGCGCTTCACCGGTATCGAGGGGGTCTATCCCGAGGACCTCGGCGCGACGATGGTCAACGACAAGACCAAGGGCGAGCGCATCACGGTCAAATGCCGCGTGATCGACGGCTCGGGCACGACGCTGAAGGACGCGCTGATCGAGATCTGGCAGGCCGACGCGGACGGGCTCTACAATTCGCCCTCGGAGCTGCGCGGCACGGCCGATCCGAACTTCCAGGGCTGGGGCCGTATCGCCACCGACATGGACACCGGCGAGTGCCGGTTCGAGACGATCAAGCCCGGCCGCGTACCGTTCCGCGACGGCCGGCCGCAGGCGCCGCACATCACGCTCTGGATCGTCGCGCGCGGCATCAACATGGGTCTGCACACGCGGATGTATTTCGGCGACGAGCAGGCGGCCAACGACGCAGACCCGGTGCTGCAGCGCATCGAGCACCGCGTTCGCGTGCCGACCCTGATCGCGCCGCGCGACGGCAGCACCTACACGTTCGATATTCACCTGCAGGGCGACAAGGAAACGGTTTTCTTTGATATCTGACGTGCGATAAGTCGGACATGACCGTATCGCCGTTCGAACATCCTTTCCTGTCCGGCCTGCTCGGCGATGCCGAGACGGCGGCGCTCTTTTCGGCCGAGGCGGACATCGACTGCATGATCGCCTTCGAATCGGCGCTCGCCGAGGCGGAGGCCGCCGAAGGGATCATTCCCGCGGACGCCGCGAAGGCGATCTCGCATCGGTTGCCGGATATCGAGTTCGACATGGACGCGCTTCGCGCAGCGACCGCGCGCGACGGGGTCGTCGTGCCGGACCTGGTGCGCCAGATGCGGGCCGCGGTCGGCCCGCCGCACGGCGAATACGTGCATTTCGGCGCAACCAGCCAGGATGCCGTCGACACCAGCCTGGCGCTGCGTCTGAAACTGCTGCTCGCCACCTTCGGCGACCGTCTCGATCTGCTGGTGGCCGCCCTGCACCAGCTCGACATGCGCGACGGAACAACGCGCGTCATGGCGCACACCCGCATGCAGGCGGCGATACCGGTGACGGCGACGCGCAAGATCCGCAGCTGGCGCGACCCGCTGATGCGCGAGCGGACCCGACTGACGGCGATCGCCCACGATCATGCCCTGGTTGCCTTCGGCGGCGCGGCCGGAACGCTCGACGGGCTGGGGTCGCAGGCCGACGCCGTGACCCGCCGCATGGCCAGGCGCCTCGGATTGCGCGCGCCCGACAAGCCGCGCCACAGCGAGCGCGACGGCATGGTGGAACTCGCTTCATGGTTCGCAATGGTGACCGGCAGTCTCGGCAAGATGGGGCAGGACATCGCAATTGCCGCGCAGAGCGAAGTCGGCGAGGTCAGGCTCGCCTCGGGCGGCGGCTCCTCGGCGATGCCGCACAAGGTCAATCCTGTCGACGCGGAATTGCTCGTCACGCTGGCGCGCTTCAATGCGACGCTGGTCGCGGGCATGCATCAGGCGATGGTGCACGAAAACGAGCGCTCGGGCGCCGCCTGGACGCTGGAATGGATGCTGCTGCCGCAGATGGCGACCGCGACGGGCACGGCGCTGAACGCGGCGCTGCGGCTTGTCGGGAACATGGCCTTCGTCGCGCTTGAAGAGTGAGGCGCCGCGGCGCCGTTCCTCCGCCTCGGGATCGGGCCGCTACAGGCCGATCATGTAGAGGACGCGGCGCCCTTCGGCGATGACCGCCTTGGTGACCGCCCAGTTGTCGAACATGACTTCCCAAAGGACGAAGAGCGTCACGCTGACGACGACGATGACATAGCGCATGGCGCCGGTCTCCCAGTTTGCCGGCTCAGAGATGACCGGCGCGTTCCGCATCGTGGCCGCGCCGCTCCGCGACCGCAAGCGATTTAAACCGCTACCGCTTTTCCCGGATGTCGCTCAGCGTGCGCGTCGGCGTGATCGCCTCCGGATCGAGCCGGATCTCCACGATCGAAGGCCTGCCGCTGGCGCGGGCGCGCTCGAAGGCGGGGGCGAACTCGGCGGTCGTCTCCACTGCCTCGCCATGGCCGCCATAGGCGCGCGCGAGCGCGGCGAAGTCCGGGTTGACGAGTGAGGTCCCCGACACGCGGCCCGGATATTCGCGCTCCTGGTGCATGCGGATCGTGCCGTAGATGCCGTTGTTCAGGATGACGACGATGACGTTTGCACCGTATTGCAGTGCGGTCGCGAATTCCTGGCCATGCATCAGGAAGTCGCCGTCGCCCGCCCAGACAATCACCTCGCGGTCGGGATTCATGAGCTTGGCTGCGACGCCGGCCGGCATTCCGTAACCCATCGAGCCCGAGGTCGGGGCGGCCTGAGTGTTGAAGCGGCGGGATCGGTGATAGCGGTGCATCCAGACGGCGAAATTGCCGGCGCCATTGGCGATGATGGCGTCCTCCGGCAGGTTTTCCTCCAGAAATGCCATGATCGGCCCCATCTTCACAGGGCCAGGACCGTCGACGGGCGGCGTCGACCAGGCAAGATAATCCTCGTGAAGCTGGGCCGTCCGGTTGGCCCAGACCGGCGTCGCCTTCGGCGCGGTCGCCGCGAAGGCATGGGCGAAGGCGGCTGGAGTCGCGGCGATCGCAACGGTCGGCCGGTAGACGCGGCCGAGTTCGTGCGGGTCGGGGTAGACATGGACCAGTTGCTGGTCGGGATAGGGGCTTTTCAAGAGCGAGTAGTCGGACGAGGGCATCTCACCGAAGCGGCAGCCGACCAGGAGGATGAGATCGGCTGACTTGATGTAGTCGCCAAGCTTGGGGTTGATCCCAACGCCGAGGTCCCCCGCATAGGAGGAATGGAACTGGTCGCAGAGAGCCTGGCGGCGAAAGGAGCAGCCGACAGGCAGGTTCCAGCGCTCTAGCGCGCCGCACATCGCGTTGACGGCCTTTTCCGTCCAACGCGTGCCGCCGAGGATAACGAACGGACGTTGCGCCTTTTCAAGAAGCGAGATGGTCGCCGCGATCTCGGCCTCACCCGGCGCGCTCTCGACCGGCACGAAAGGCAAGGGCGACACCGTCTCCACCTTGTCGGTCAGCATGTCTTCTGGAAGCGCGACGACGACCGGCCCGGGGCGGCCGGATGTGGCGACCGAGAAGGCGCGGGTGACAAGCTCGGGAATGCGGGCGGCGTCGTCGATCTCGACCACCCATTTGGCGATCGAGCCGTAGAAGGCCTTGTAGTCCACCTCTTGGAACGCCTCACGCTCCAGATTGCCGCGCGCGACCTGGCCGACGAACAGGATGACGGGATTGGAATCCTGGCGCGAGATGTGAATGCCGGCGGATGCGTTGGTTGCGCCGGGTCCCCGCGTGACGAAGCAGATGCCGGGCCGGCCGGTGAGGCGGCCCTCGCAGTCGGCCATCATCGCGGCACCACCCTCCTGACGGCACACGATGTTCGCGATCTTCGAATCGTGCAGCGCGTCGAGCACAGCGAGATAGCTCTCGCCCGGCACCGAGTAGATGCGCTCGACACCGTTCGCTTCAAGGCAGTCGACGATCAGCTGTCCGCCGGTTCTCATGATTTCTTCTCCAGTTCGGCAAGGATTTCGTCCGTGTGCTCGCCGAGCCTCGGCGAAGGTCGGTTGTAGACGAGCGGGGTCTCAGACATCAGCATCGGCGCGCGGACCGAAGGTAGGCTGGTGCCGTGGCCGTCGTCGAGGTCCATGCGCATGCCGCGCGCGATAGTCTGCGGGTCGGCGAAGGATTCGGCGATCGTGTTGATCGGGCTCGCGGGGACGCCGGCGGCGTCGAGTTTCGGCAGCAGGTCGGCCTTGGTCCAGGGCGCCAGCGCCTCGATCAGCGTCGCCCGCAGCCGCACCCGGTTCATCACCCGTGCCGGATTGGTGGCGAAATCGGGATCGGTCGCCAACTGGTCGAGGCCGACCACCGCGCAGAAGCGCTGAAACTGGCCGTCATTGCCGGCCGCCAGGATGAAATGACCGTCGGCGACGGGGAGCACCTCGTAGGGCGCGATGTTCATGTGGGCGTTGCCCATCTGCACCGGCGCCTTGCCGGAGACGAGGTAGTTCAGGTTCTGGTTGCCGAGCACCGAGATCTGCGTGTCGAAGAGCGCCATGTCGATGTGCTGGCCCTGGCCGGTCTGTTCGGCATGGCGCAATGCGGCCTGGATCGCGATCACCGAATAGAGGCCGGTGAAGATGTCGGAAATGGCGACGCCAGCCTTCTGCGGCTCGCGGCCGGGCTCGCCGGTGATCGACATCATGCCGGCCATCGCCTGAATGATGAAGTCGTAACCCGCGCGCGGCGCGTAGGGACCGTCCTGGCCGAAACCGGTGATCGAGCAGTAGACGAGACGCGGATTGAGCGCATGTGCGCTCGCAAAGTCGAAGCCGTATATCTTCAGGCCGCCGACCTTCAAGTTCTCGATCAGCACGTCGGCCGAGGCGATCAGCTTGCGGAGCGTCGCGGCGCCCTCCGGCGTCGTGAAGTCGAGCGCGATCGAACGCTTGCCACGGTTGGTGGAGTGGTAATAGGCGGCCGACAGGTTCTCGCCGTCGGCGCCGGTGACGAAGGGCGGCCCCCATTTGCGCGTGTCGTCGCCGCCGTCCGGATTCTCCACCTTGATCACGTCGGCGCCGAGATCGGCCAGCAGTTGCCCGGCCCATGGGCCGGCGAGGATGCGGGCGAGTTCGACGATTCGGATGCCGGAGAGGGGCGGGGTGGACATGACAGATGCTCTGCGCTGGACGCGGTGTGCCTAGCAGATGCGGGGGCGCGATGTCACGCGGGGCGGGTGGATAGGCTTGGCATAACCCTCCCCCTTTGAGGGGAGGGTGCCGGCAGGCGGTTGGGGTTCTTTATTAGTATCGAAGTCCTGCTGGGTCGCCGTCGCTCGCGACCCCCACCCGGCCCTGCGGGCCGACCTCCCCTCAAGGGGGAGGTGGGGCGCCGCGCCATACCGGGTTGCCTCATTCTTGAGACCGGATAGGCTCCATCAATCCCGCCAAGAGATCGACATGCCCGAATCCTTCCTGCCCTTCTCCCACGGCCTCTATGCCGAGACCGCGCGGCCGGCCGTGGCAACGCCGCCGCTCGACGGCGACACGCGAACGACGGTCGCCATCATCGGAGGCGGCTACACGGGTCTGTCGACGGCGCTGCATCTGGCCGAGCGTGGCGTCGATGCGTTGGTGCTTGAGGCGGAGGAGCCCGGCTTCGGCGCGTCGGGGCGCAATGGCGGGCAGGTCAATCCGGGCGTCTACAACGATCCCGACACAGTGATCGCCGACCTCGGCCCCGAGGCGGGCCGCCGGCTGCTCGATTTCTCCGGCGCAGCGCCCGACCTGGTGTTCGACCTCATCCGCCGGCATGGCATCGCCTGCGAGGCGGAGCAGACCGGTACGCTGCGCGCGGCCTATCACGCGAATAAGCTTGCGTCGGTTCGGTCGCTGCTCGCCCAGTTGGAGAGAAGCGGCTCACCCGCGCGCTGGATGGATGCGGCGGCGCTTGCCGAAGCGACCGGCACGACCCGCTACGTCGGCGGCATAATCTATCCGCAGGGCGGCAAGCTCAACCCACTGTCCTATGCGCGCGGGCTGGCCGAGGCGGCGATCGGGGCCGGCGCGCGCGTGCATGGCGGCTCGCCGGCAACCGCCATCATGCGCCACGGCGCCGGCTGGCGCGT
>JAUYMV010000615.1 GCA_030698645.1 Mesorhizobium sp. | reverse complement strand
CAGCGGTTCGGCGCCCTCGACGACAAGGTCGTTGACGCACATCGCGACCAGATCGATGCCGATCGTGTCGTGCTTTCCGGCCTCGATGGCGATCTTCAGCTTGGTGCCGACGCCGTCATTGGCGGCGACGAGGATCGGATCGTTGAAACCCGCCGCCTTGAGGTCGAACAGCCCGCCGAAACCGCCGATCTCGCCATCGGCGCCCGGCCGGCGCGTCGAACGCACCATCGGCTTGATCTTCTCGACCATGGCGTTGCCGGCGTCGATATCGACGCCTGCCTGCGCATAGGTGAGGCCGTTCCTGCCCTCGCTCATGGCTGGCTCCGTGCTGACTGAATGGTCCGTGCGGCTCTTCGCATGAAGACGGTTCGCCTGCAAGAAGTCGCGTCCCGTGGCCCACGTCGAAACAGGTGGACAATCGCCAAACGCGGCGTGGCTCCTTGCCAGCGCCGCCAAGCCTCGCCATCTATCGCTGTCAGAGCGACACGAGACGCCGGAGGAGCGCAGCCGTGACGATCCCGAACGTCATCACGATCATGCGCTTCCTGCTGGTGCCGGCCGTCATCTATTCCTTGCTGACCGGGTATGTCGGCTGGGCATTCGCCTGCTTCCTGGTGGCCGGAATCTCCGACGGCGTCGACGGCTTCATCGCGCGCCAATTCAACCAGCGCTCCGAACTCGGCGCCTATCTCGATCCGATGGCCGACAAGCTCCTGCTCGTCAGCGTGTTCCTGGTGCTTGGGTATCTGGCCGAGCTGCCGCTCTGGCTGGTCATCGCCGCGGTGTCGCGCGACGCGCTGATCGTCGCCGCCGTGATGCTGTCGACCGTGATGGGGCATCCCGTCGCCATGAAGCCGCTTTTCGTTTCGAAGGCCAACACGGCGATGCAGATCGTGCTGGCGGCGGCCGTCCTGGCCGAACTTGCGTTCCAGGTGAGCTTCGGCGTGCTGCGCGAGAGCCTCGCCTATCTGTCTGGGGCCTTGACCGTCGCTTCCGGCGCGGCCTATCTCGTAGCCTGGCTCAAGCACATGGCAGGCTATGCCGAAAACGACACCCCCGACTGAACGCAAATCCGCAGTGGCCCGCCGGGCGCCGGCAAGATCATCCGTCCCGCCGGTCGATCTGGCGGACGCCGAGAGCTCGATCGGGACCGAACTCGCCGAGGCGGTGCTCGCGGCCAATCTGCGGCGCCAGATCGCCTTCTGGATCGGCGCGTTCCTGTTGGTCGTGTTCTTCCTCTACATATTCAGCTCGATCCTGCTGCCCTTCGCGGCCGGTCTGGCGCTTGCCTATTTCCTCGATCCCGTCGCCGATCGCCTTGCGCGCGTGTTCAACTCGCGTCTGATCGCGACCATCGTCATCCTGCTCGCCTTCGTCGTCAGTTTCATCCTGGCGCTGATGATCATCGTGCCGATCCTCGCGACCCAGGGGGCCGGGCTGATCGCGCGGATGCCGGAATATATCGAGAAGCTCCAGGCGCTCATCACCAATGTCGATTCGGAATGGCTGAAATCCCGGATCGGCGTCGATTCGGCGGGCCTGCGGGAAGGACTGAGCTCGCTGGTCACGCAAGGTGCGGGGTTCGTGACGACGGTGTTCCAGTCGATCTGGAGTTCCGGTCTTGCCATCGTCAACGTCGCTGGCCTGATCGTCATCACGCCCGTGGTCGCCTTCTACATGCTGCTCGACTGGGACCACATGGTCGCCAAGGTCGACAGCTGGCTGCCGCGCGACAGCGTCCAGACGGTGCGCGCCATCTTCACCGACATCAACACCGCCACCGCCGGTTTCGTGCGCGGGCAGGGCACGCTCTGCCTCATCCTCGGCGTCATGTACGCGGTCGGCCTGACGGTGGTCGGGCTCAATTTCGGCCTGCTGATCGGGCTGTTCGCCGGGCTGATCAGCTTCATCCCCTATGTCGGGTCGTTGGTCGGACTGGTACTGGCGGTCGGCGTCGCGCTGGTCCAGTTCTGGCCGGACTGGATCATGATCGGCGCCGTCGCGGTGGTGTTCTTCATCGGCCAGTTCATCGAGGGCAACATCCTGCAGCCCAAGCTCGTCGGCCAGAGCGTCGGCTTGCATCCGGTCTGGCTGATGTTCGCGCTGCTCGCCTTCGGTTCGCTGTTCGGCTTCGTCGGACTGCTGATCGCGGTTCCGGCCGCCGCCGCCGTCGCCGTGCTGGTGCGGTTCGCGCTGAACCGCTATCTGGCCTCGCCGCTCTACAAGGGCCACGCGCGGCCGCCTGCTGGGGACGCGTGAGCGCCTCCATGCCGGAGACGGTCGTTCCCGCCCAGTTGCCGCTCGACCTGTCGAGGCGTCCGGGGTTTTCGCGCGACGACCTGGTCGTCACCGCCGCCAACGCAGCCGCCGTATCGCTGATCGACCGCTGGCCGGACTGGCCCTCGGCCGTGGTGGTGATCGCCGGCCCGGCCGGTTCCGGCAAGTCGCATCTGGCCGCCGTCTGGCAGGAGCGGGCGAATGCGCTCGGCGTCGCGCCGGGCGCCATCGGCGCGGAGGCCATCGCCGGCGCCGCCTCGCGCCCGATCCTGATCGACGGCATCGGCGACCAGCTTCTCGCGCCGGCCGACGAGGATGCGCTGTTCCACCTGATCAACGCGGTGCGCGAGGCGGGCGGACATCTGCTGCTGACGTCGCGCCGGTTTCCCGCCGCCTGGCGGGTCGCCCTGCCGGATCTGGCGTCGCGGCTCAAGGCGGCGACCATCGTCGAGATCGCCGAGCCGGACGACC
>JAUYMV010000614.1 GCA_030698645.1 Mesorhizobium sp. | reverse complement strand
TGCGACGAGATGGACCTGACCTTTTCGCGCGCGGCGTTTTCGCCGGTGATCGCGGAGGCCAACGACCGCTCCGACGGCATCTATGCGGCGGAGGACGGCGCGCTGATCGCGCAGGGGATCGGCGGGCTGCCGGTGTTCGTCGGCGTCATGCAGTATTCGACGCGCACCATCATCGAGATGATCCGCGACGGGCGCGTGCTGCCGCCCGAGGTCGGCGACATCTACATCGTCAACGACCCCTATCTCGGCGGCACGCACCTGATGGACGTGCGCTTCGCCAAGCCCGTGTGGCGCGACGGCAAGATCTTCTGCTGGCTGTCCAATACCGGGCACTGGCCGGATATCGGCGGGGCGGTGCCGGGGGGATTTTCGGCGTCGGCCACCTCGGTGGAACAGGAGGGGCTGCGGCTGCCGCCGGTAAAACTCTTCAAACGGGGCATCCTCGATCCGGAAATCCACGCCATCATCGCGTCCAACATCCGCGTCGCCGACCAGCGCATCGGCGACATCAAGGCGCAGGCGGCCGCCCTGATGGTCGGCCAGGACCGGCTCTACGAACTGCTCGACCGCTATGGCGACCACATCGTGGTCGAGGCGATCGCGGAACTGCGCCGGCGCGCCGGCGAGCAGATGCGGGCGCGGATCGCCGCCATTCCGGACGGCGCCTACCTGTCGAAGGCGTTCGTCGATTCGGACGGCGTGGTCGACCAGCCGCTGACGATCGCTCTCAAGGTCGAGAAGGCGGGCGACACGCTGAGCTTCGACTTCGCGGGCTCCAGCCCGCCCTGCGCCGGGCCGATGAACTCGGTGCTGGCGACGACGCTGTCCTCGGTCTATCTGGCGATCCGGCACATCTTTCCCGACGTGCCGATGAGCGCGGGGGCCTTCGAGCCGGTGATCGTCAAACGACCGGAGGGGACCTTCCTCGACGCGCACTATCCGCGGCCGGTGTCGGGCTGCGCGGCGGAGGTGTCGCAGCGCATCGCGGAAGCCGTGTTCGCGGCGCTGGTGCAGGCCATTCCCGACAAGGTGACCGCGTCGCCGGCCGGATCGAGCGGCAATTTCGCGCTCGGCGGCAGCGATCCGGCGCGCGGGCGGGACTATGTGATGTACCAGATCTCGGGCGGCGGCTATGGCGGCGCGGCGGGCCATGACGGGCTGTCGAACGGCTGCTCGACCATCGGTATATCCAAATCGCCGCCGGTGGAGGTGATGGAGCAGGCGTTTCCGGTGCTCTACCGGCATTATGCGCTGCACGAGGGCTCGGGCGGGGCGGGAAAACATCGCGGCGGGTTC
>JAUYMV010000613.1 GCA_030698645.1 Mesorhizobium sp. | reverse complement strand
GGGAATTCCCGAATGGCCGTTCGCCGCGGTCGCCGCGCTGTTCATGGCGCTGTTCGCGGTCGCTTTGCTCGTCAACCTAGTCTCCGAACTGGGAACGGTCGCCGAGACCAGGGACATGCGATCCTATGCCATCTTCGCCATATGGGCGTTCGTTGCCGTTGCCATCGTCTACTTCGCCTTGCGGCCAGCCGACTTGCCGTTCGACCTGCCGCGCGAGATGCGGGGCGTGGCGTGCATCGCGCTCTGCTTCGTGCTGATCTTCCTCGGCGTCCACATCGCCGCCGCGATGGCAATCAGCGCGGTGCTCGGCATCAGCCTGTTGGTCAGCCCGGGGGCCAGCCTCACCAGCCTCGGATCGACGACGCTCGACGTGGTGAGCGACCAGACCTGGAGCGCGGTCCCGCTGTTCACCTGGATGGGACTGATCGTGGTGGCATGCGGCTTTGCCGAGAGCCTCTATCGGGCGGCTTACAAATGGATCGGCCACCTGCCGGGCGGCCTCGCCTCTGCCAGCACCGTCGCCTGCGCCGGCCTTTCGTCCATCGTCGGCGACACATTGTCAGGCGTCTACAGCATGGGAACGATCGCACTGCCCCAGATGC
The DNA here is from genome assembly GCA_030698645.1 of Mesorhizobium sp. Taxonomy (GTDB): domain Bacteria; phylum Pseudomonadota; class Alphaproteobacteria; order Rhizobiales; family Rhizobiaceae; genus Mesorhizobium_A. The sequence continues at coordinate 4,731 of JAUYMV010000613.1, read as the reverse complement.
GAGCCTACGGCTATGACATGAAGCTCGCGGCCGCCTCGATCGCCTGCGCCGCCACCATCGGTGTGATGATCCCGCCCTCGATCGCCTTCATCGTCTACGGCATGATCACCGAAGTTTCGATCGGCAAGCTGTTCGTGGCCGGCATCCTGCCGGGCATCCTCTTCGCCGGTATCCTCATCGCGATGATCACGATCCGCGCGATGATCAACCCGTCGCTCGCGCCACGCGGCGAAAGGAGCAGCTGGAGCGAACGCTTCTCGGCGAGCGCCGAGACATGGCCAATCCTCGTGCTGATCTTGCTCGTGCTTGGCGGCTTGTACGGCGGCATGGTGACGCCAAACGAGGCGGGAGGGCTCGGCGTCGCCGGCGCCTTTGCCATCGCGGCCGTCACCGGACGGCTGACGGCCGCGTCGCTCTGGCAGTCGATAGAGCACACGCTGAGGCTGTCCACCGCGATCATCATCATCTTCATGTTCGCGACCGTGTTCAGCCGCTTCATCGCGATCAGCGGCCTGACTGGCCAGCTGGCCGACCTGATCGCCGGGTTCCAGTTGGGAAAGTACCAGCTTCTCGCGGCGATCGTCGCCTTCTACGTGGTCATCGGCATGTTCATGAACGCGCTTCCCGCGCTGGTCCTGACCGTGCCGCTGTTCTTCCCCCTGGCGATGAACGCCGGCTTCGATCCGATCTGGTTCGGCGTCATCTGCGTCATCATGGTCGAGCTCGGCGTGGTGACGCCGCCCATCGGCGTCAACGTCTTCGCCATCGCCTCGCTGACGAAGGACGTGACGATGTACGAAATCTTCCGCGGCATCTTCCCGTTCTGGTTCGCCTTCCTGGCGCTGGTCGGTCTGATCACGGTGTTTCCGCAGATCGTGCTCTTCCTGCCGTCGCTGATGTGACGAGATGGGCCAGACGATGACGCACCCGCCTCGCCTATCGGGGTCAGGATTCAGGGATGCCGCCAAGCTCCAGCAGGCGGTTGCGATCGTCGAGGTCGATGTTGATGTCGAAGACGACGCCGTCGGTCCGATAGACCAGCTGCGCCAGGCAGATGACTTCTCCCCTCGGGTTGAGAAAGATGCGCCGCACGCGCATGACCGGCTCATTCACCTGGATGTCGAGTTCGGCCGCCTCCTGCGGCATGGCGGACACGACACGCAACGTCTGGCGAACCCGCGCAAGCCCGACGTCCTTCGCGTCGTAAAGCAGGTTGCTGATGAGTTCGGTCGCCCAGTAGCGCTCGGGGATCATCTCGTAGACCCTGTCGGCCACGAGGTATTCCCCAGCGATGAATGGTCGACCCGCGCGCTCGAAAATCCGCTTCATGTAGCGATAGGGACCCGCCGACTTGCCTTCCTCGGACAGGATGCGAAGCTCCGCCGTTGCGGGGCGCGTTTCGAGCACCCGGAAGCTGAGCGCAGCGCCCCGGTTGGAGGGCGAACGGATCAGGCCGTAGGGCACAGGCACCGCCGTGTCCGGTTTTGCGGTGACGAACGTCCCCCGACCGCGCTCCGCGCTGATCAGTCCTTCCTTCTCCAGGCCCGAAAGCGCGTGGCGCACCGTCATCGGCGACACGCCGAACGTGGCGACGAGATGCTTCAGCGTCGGCAGGCGATCACCGACGTTCCACGTTTCGTCCGCGATACGACGGCGGATGATCGCGGCAAGCTGCACGTAATAAGGCGTCCCGTCTTCCCGCAACGGCTGTTTGTGTTCGGGGGCGGTCAGCAATCTCGGGCATCCTTTCAGCACATGTCGCGCGTGTCGTTATGGCATGCCGGCCGAAACTGGCAATGCCCGCAGGCATCGTTCCAACGCCGAAATACGCACTGGACGCATATCACAATAGTGCTAAAGTGCTATCATTAAGTCACAATCGAGATATCCTTCGATTGTTGGAGGATTCAAGCTTCGGTGCCGGCTGCCATGGCGCCATCAAATCAGGTTGGGAGGACCGAGATGAAGAAATGGATCACTGGTTCAGCGCTTTTGGCCGCCATGGCGCTGGGGCTCGCTGGAACTCCGGCGTCGGCACAGGAGCCGGGAGTATTCAAATATGCCGAACAGGTGAAGCTCATCACCATGGACCCGCAGAAGCAGAGCGGCAGCGGCATCCCCTTCCTTCGCCCGGCCTACGAATCCCTCTTCGAGAAGGGGCCGAACGGTGAGAACCTGCCCCTGCTCGCGACCGACTACAAGGTCAACGGGCTCGACGTCACGATCACTCTGCGCCAGGGCGTCAGCTTCTCAAACGGCGAAGCCTTCAATGCCGAAGCGGCGGCGAAGAACATCAACCGCGGCGTCGAACTCGGCATCGTCGAGGGCCTGAAGACGGTGGCAAGCGCGTCCGCCGCCGACGAATTCACGTTGAAGATCATGCTTAAGGAGTTCGATCCGGCGATCATCGACACCCTGTGCTACACGGGCGGCATGATGATCGCGCCGGGGGCGATGGCCGACCCCGCGCTCGACCGCAATCCCGTCGGCACCGGCCCCTATGTCCACAGCAAGGAAGCGTCGCGCGAGGGCGAGGTGCAGGTCTACACGCCGAACCCGACCTATTGGGACAAGGACAAGATCGGTCTCGCCCGCTACGAGGTCTGGGAGATTCCGGACGATACCGCGCGGCTGAACGCCTTGAAGACGGGCCAGATCGATGCGGGCAACTGGCTTGCCAATCCCCAGTCGGCGATCATCGACCGCACACCCGGTCTCAAGCTCATCCGCGGCACGGGCGGCCTGAACTACCACGTGATCATCGCGGATCGCGAGGGAACGGTGATTCCGGCCTTCGCCGACATCAACGTGCGCAAGGCGATGGCGCACGCGATCGACCGCACGGCTTTCGGCAAGGCCATCCAGTTCGGCCTCGCGGTCGATTCCTACCAGCCCTACGGAGAGGGCCATTGGGGCTACGACGCCGGGCTCGAGGGGGTCTACGCCTACGATCTCGACAAGGCTCGCGCCTTGATGGCTCAATCGAAATTCCCGGACGGGTTCAGCTTCGACATGCCCTCGATCCCGCTCTATCAGTCCCGCCTCGAGGCGCTGGCCGGCTTCTTCAAGGAGATCGGCATCACCATGAACATCGCGCCGCAGGAGCCGGGCACGCTCGCCCGGGTCAGCCGTACGACGAACTACCCCGCCACGAATCTGGTCTGGAACACCAACACCGATCCGAAGTTCCTGGCGCTGCGCTACATCTTCGAGGACGCCAACTACAATCCGTTCAAGGCCAAGCCGAGCGAGGAATTGCTTTCCCTCGCAAAGGCCGGCGTCGAATCGGTCGAGATCGACGTGCGGGCGCCGATCTACAAGAAGATGGCCGCACGACTGGCCGATGAGGCGTATCTGATCTTCGTGGCAAGTGCGCCCATCCTGGTCGGTGCCAGCGAAAAGACCGCCACCAATCCGACGGTGGTCTATCGCTATGGCGAGGATTCGATCAACCTTCGCGGCTTGAAGGCCAACGACTGACGTTCGGGTCCCCATGCTCAGACTTATCGTCCAGCGGCTTCTCGCGCTGGTGCCCCTGCTGTTCATCGTCTCGGTGCTGACGTTCTCGTTTACGTCCCTGCTGCCGAGCGACCCCGTGGACCTGATCCTCGGGGACACGGGCACGCAGGAACAGCACGAGATGCTGCGCGAGCGCATGGGGCTCAACCAGCCCATCGCCGTCCGCTACGTGCAATGGCTCGGGCGGGCGGTGCAGGGAGACCTGGGCACTTCCTTCTTCAACAGCGTCAGCGTGACGGCAGCCGTGATGCAGCGGCTGCCCGTCACGCTCTCGCTGACGCTCGTGTCGGCGCTGATCGCGATCCTCGTCGGGGTCGCGGCCGGGATCGCGGCGGCGCTCCGGCCCCGTTCCTGGGTCGACCGGCTGGCGACCGTCGGCGCGACCATCGGCCAGGCCATCCCGAACTTCTGGTTCGGACTGCTCCTCGTCGCCCTCTTTGCGGTCAACCTGCGCTGGTTTCCCGCCACCGGCTTCACCCCGCTCTCGGCATCGCCCTGGGACTGGCTGCGCAGCGTGACCCTGCCGGCGATCGCGCTCGGGCTCTCGTCCAGCGCGGCCATCGCGCGCCAGGTCCGCTCGGCGATGGTCGGAGTGCTGCAGCAGGACTACATCCGCGCGGCCCGCGCACAGGGTCTGTCGTCGCGTCGCGTCATCCTCAAGCACGCGCTGACCAACGCGATGGTGCCGGTCGTAGCCGTCCTCTCCTTTCAGATCACCGTGCTGCTCGGCGGTGCGCTGATCGTGGAGCAGGTCTTCGCCATCAACGGTCTCGGCACGCTCGCCATCGGCGCCGTGCGCCAGCAGGACATTCCGATGATCCAGGGGCTCGTCCTCGTCATGGTCGGCCTCGTCGTCGTCGTGCAGCTCGCCACCGACGTGATCTACGGCCTGCTCAACCCCAAGGCCCGTCCGTCGTGACGGCAAGATCCAGCGACAGCGTGATCGCCGTTCGGCGCCGCCGACGCAGGTGGGTCGGCGGATCGTTTGCGATCGTGGCGATCGCGGCCTCGGTCTTGGCGCTCCTCCTCTTCCTCGCGGTTTTCGCTGACCTGGTCGCGCCCTACGGTCCGTTGAAGCAGAACCTGATCGCGTCCCTGCAGGGGCCGTCGGCGGCGCACTGGCTGGGCACCGACGACCTCGGCCGCGACGTGCTCTCCCGCCTGATTTACGGCTGCCGTATCGCGGTCATCGCGGCGGCCGAAGCGACGACC
>JAUYMV010000609.1 GCA_030698645.1 Mesorhizobium sp. | reverse complement strand
GGCGACGCCACGCGGCCGGTCTGGCGCGTCTCGATGGCGCCGGGCGATGCCTGGCGCATGGTCGCGGCGCTGCGCATGCACGCGGCTGCCGAGGCCTTCTACGACTGGCAGGGCGGGCTCGTCTGGCTGCGCCTGGAGGGCGACGCGGAGGCGCAGGCGGTTCGCCATCTCGTCCGCGCCCATGGCGGCGGCCACGCGACGCTGGTGCGCGCCGCGCCGACGGTGCGCGCGGCGACGCCGGTGTTCGAACCGCAGCCCGGGCCGCTGGCGGCGCTGTCGGCGCGGCTGAAGGCGGAGTTCGATCCGCTCGGCCTGCTCAATCCCGGACGGATGGCTGGCTGACGGACTTTAGCCGCCAACGCGGATGTGCTAGCACGGGCGTGGCAGCAACGAGGGGAGTTCGCCATGACAGACACCAATTCCGCGCCCAACGCGCCACGCCAGACCGACCAGTGGCTGGAGCCCGGCAAGACCAACGTCCAGGTCGTCTATTTTCTCTACATCGTCGGCATGTTCATCGGCATCTCGGCGCTGATCGGACTGGTCATCGCCTATATCAACCGCGGCAAGGTCGGCGGCTGGGTCGATACGCACTACACCTGGCTGATCCGCACCTTCTGGATCGGGCTTCTCTATGGCTTCGTTTCGATCCTGCTGATGTTCCTCGTGATCGGCTTCGTCACGGCGATCGCCACCGCCGTCTGGGTCATCGTCCGCTGCGTCATCGGCCTGCAGGCCGTCGGCCGCAACGAGCCGATCAAGAACCCGGAGAGCTGGATCATTTGAGCGGGAGCGTCGGACGTTTTTCAGGCCGCGCTTCGTGCTAGACTGAGACTGCAAGGAGGAAGGCCATGAAGATCTCCGACGTGCTGAGCTCGGATCCCGAGATCGTTTCGGGCGCCGTGGTGTTCAAGGGGACGCGCGTACCGGTTGATGCGTTCTTGGAGAACATCGCCGGAGGGATGTCGATCAAGGAGTTTCTCGAGGATTTCCCGACCGTCGAACGTTACCAGATCGAGGCCTTATTGCAGGTGCTCGCCGACGACGCGAAGCGCTCCTTTCCGAGGGCCGCTTGAGGACGATTGTCGACGAAGGCGTACCTCGTAAACTGGTGCGAGAACTGCGCAAGGCACAATCAAAGACCTGACTGCAAAGCACCTTCTCCCTCGCCCAGCTCGCCGATCCGCATGTCGCGGAGTCGGCGGCGAGTAATCAAGTCTGATCATGCTGACAACCAAATCTGGTCGTGGTAGTGTCTAAAAATGGATGCCAGCCCGATCTCCGAAGACGAGCTTTTCGAATCGAAGCCCGACGTCGTGAGTGGGGCCTTGGTCTTCCGGGGCACGCGAATTCCTGTCGAGGCATTCTTCGAAAATCTCGCCGCTGGCCTGTCACTGGACGAACTTCTAGACAGCTATCCCGCGGTCGGGCGAGAACGCGCCGAAGCCGCGATCTTGCTCGCCTCGCGCAGGCTGCGCCACGCCGCGTGAAGATCATCCTGGATGAAGGTGTGCCGAGAGCACTGGTGCGCGCGCTTCCGCTGGAAGGCCTCCACGTAGGTGCGTTTCCGAACGATTGGAAACAGCTTTCGAATGGAGCATTGATTGAGCGCATCCAGACGGAAGGCTTCACCGTTCTCATTACGAACGACAAGAATATGCGTCATCAGATAAGTCTGAAAGGACGATCGGTCGCGGTGGTCGTATTGCCGACCGATCGACTGCCGGAACTCCGCAAAATCTCCGCCAGAATCGCGGGTGCTGCTGCC
>JAUYMV010000608.1 GCA_030698645.1 Mesorhizobium sp. | reverse complement strand
ATCTTCACCCGCCCGCCGCAGCATTGTCCGATCTCCGGGCCGAGCGGAACGTCGAGCAGGCCGGTCGCCACTTGGCCGCGTATCATCTCGCGGGCCCGGTCGGTGGCCATGAATTCGAGCTGTCCGCCGCCGATCGTGCCGAAGATCGCGTCGGGCGCGATCAGCATCCAGGCGCTGACCTCGCGTGGCGTCGACCCCAGCGCCTCGCGCACTTCCGCGAGCGCGCAATCGGGTGACATAGAAAGGAAATCTTCGACGCGACGCAACATTGACGTCCTTATGCTTCGCGTCACCGGCGTTACTCGCGAAACAAATCTGAATGGGTTCCGGTTCGTGCCAGCTGCAGTTCTTCGCCCTGAATGCGATACAGCAGAACCCAATCGGACTCGACATGCAGGTCCCTAAACCCGACCCAATCCCCTCGCAGGGCATGATCCCGGTACTGGACCGGCAGCGGCTCCTCGTTGATGAGCAGGCGCAGAACTGTCCTGAGCTTCGCCATGTCGTTTCCGCGCTTTTCCAGCCGCTTGACGTCCCGCTTGAAGCGGCTGGAAACGACCGGCAAGAGCATCTTCAGATACCCAGGTCCTCGAATAGGCTGTCAGCGTCCTTGAAGCGCTTGCCATCGCCGTCGGCGAGCTGCCTAACCGCCTTGATCGTCGCGGGCTTGCCGACCTTCACATCGAAGGGCAACCGCTGTTCCTGGGCGATGCGAAGCATCAGCAGACGAATGGCGTCGGAGACCGACAGACCCATCGCTTCAAGGGCAACCGTTGCCTTCTCCTTGGTGCGCGAGTCGATCCGTGCGCGAACGACGCTGTCTGCAGCCATCACAATGCCTCCATTGAAGGCGGCATTGTAGCTACATTGTAGCTCTCGTCAATCACCCGTCTGTCGACCGCGCCTTGCGCATCCGCTCCACCGCCATCAGCACCCGCTCAGGCGTCGCCGGCGCATCGAGCCGCGGGCAGACCCGATGCTCCGCCACGCTCGCCACGGCATCAGACAGCGCGTGAAGCACCGACATCGCCAGCATGAAGGGCGGCTCGCCGACCGCCTTGGAGCGGTGCACGCTGGCCTCACGGTTTTCCGGCCAGTCGGCCAGCGTCACGTTGAAGATCTTCGGCCGGTCGGAGGCCAGCGGGATCTTGTAGGTCGACGGCGCATGCGTGCGCAGCCGGCCCTTGTCATCCCAGACGAGCTCCTCCGTCGTCAGCCAGCCCATGCCCTGGATGAAGCCGCCCTCGATCTGGCCGAGGTCGATTGCCCGGTTCAGCGAGCGGCCGGTCTCGTGCAAAATGTCGGTGCGCTCGACCATGTATTCGCCGGTCAGCGTGTCGATCGAGACTTCCGAGCACGATGCGCCATAGGCGAAATAGTAGAAGGGATGGCCCTCGCCCTTGTCGCGGTCCCAGCGCACTTTGGGCGTCTTGTAGAACCCGGTCGCCGAGAGCTGCACGCGCGCCATGTAGGCCTGCTTGACGAGATCGGCGAAGGGGATCTCCTGGTTTCCGACCCGCACCCGGTTGGGCAGGAACAGTATCTGCTCCTTCGGCAGGCCGTATTTCTCGGCCGCGAAATCGCAGAGGCGCTCCTTGATCTGCCGCGCCGCCACCTGCGCCGCCATGCCGTTGAGGTCGGCCCCGGACGAGGCCGCCGTCGCCGAGGTGTTCGGCACCTTGCCCGTGGTCGTCGCGGTGATCTTCACGTGCTCGATGTCGATCTGGAACTCCTCCGCCACGATCTGCGCGATCTTGACGTAGAGCCCCTGCCCCATCTCGGTGCCGCCATGGTTCAGATGCACCGACCCGTCGGTGTAGACATGCACCAGCGCGCCCGCCTGGTTGAAATGCGTCGCGGTGAACGAGATGCCGAACTTGACCGGTGTCAGCGCTATGCCCCGCTTGATGATGTCGCTGTTGGCGTTGAACGCCGCGATCTCGCGCCGCCGGCGGTGGTAATTCGAACTCACCTCCAGCTCGGACACGATGCGCTGGACGATGTTGTCCTCGACCGTCTGGTGATACGGCGTGACGTTCCGATCGGTGGTGCCGTAGAAATTGATCTTGCGGATGTCGAGCGGGTCCTTGCCGGTCGCAAACGCCACCTCGTCGATCACGCGTTCGGCGCCGACCATGCCCTGCGGCCCACCGAAACCGCGGAAAGCCGTATTCGACACCGTGTTGGTGTAGAGCGGCGCGGACACCGCCTTTACCGCCGGCCAGAAATAGGCGTTGTCGCAGTGGAACAGCGCCCGGTCGGTCACCGGCCCGGAAAGGTCGGAGGAAAACCCGCAGCGCGCCGCGTAGTGGAAATCGACGCCGAGAATGTTGCCGTCGTCATCGAAGCCGACCTCGTAGTCGACCAGGAAATCGTGCCGCTTGCCGGTCGCCACCATGTCGTCGTCGCGGTCGGGCCGGATCTTCACCGCGCGGCCGAGCTTCTTGGCGGCCACCGCTGCGATCGCCGCAAACTGGTTGCCCTGCGTCTCCTTGCCGCCGAAGCCGCCGCCCATGCGCCTGATCTCGACCGTTACAGCATGGCTCGGCACCCCCAGCACATGCGCCACCATGTGCTGCACCTCGCTCGGGTGCTGCGTCGAGGAATAGACAGTGACGTCGGAATCCTCGCCCGGAATAGCGAGCGCGATCTGCCCTTCGAGATAGAAATGGTCCTGCCCGCCTATGCGCATCTGGCCGGACAGTCTCCGCGGGGCAGCGGCGATTGCGGCGGCCGCGTCGCCGCGCTTCAGAGTGAGCGGCGGCGTGACAAGCTTGCCGTTGAAGCGGTCCGTTTCGCCGACATCGGTGACGAACGGCAACTCGGCAAAGTTGATCTTCGCCAGCCGGCAGGCCCGTCGCGCCGCCTCGCGCGTCTCCGCAATGACGGCGAAGACCGGCTGGCCGTGGAACTGCACCTTGCCCGTCGCCAGCACCGGCTCGTCGTGGCGGCCGGTCGGCGAGATATCGTTCGAGCCCGGCATGTCCGCGCCGGTCAGCACGTCGACGACGCCGGGCGCCGCGCTCACCGCCGACAGGTCCATCGACAGGATGTCACCATGCGCCACGGCCGAAAGGCCGAGGCAGCCATGCAGCAGCCCCGCCGGCTCCGGCATGTCGTCGATGTAGATCGCCGTTCCGGTGACATGCTTGTGGGCGGAGTCATGCCGCTGATCGGTGGCCACCCCGCCGACGATCTTCTCGGCCTTGAAATTGGGCGTGGGACGGGAGTTCACGCCGCCCGCTCCCGCGTCACCATGATCGGCTTCCTCGTCCCCGTGGTCTCCAGATAGAACCGCCGGAGCAGGTTCTTCGCCACCGTCATCCGGTACTCCGCGCTCGCCCGCATGTCGCTCAGCGGCGTGAAATCCGTCTGGTAGGCGGGCAAGGCCGCTTCCACCGTCTCCATGCTCCACGGCCGCCCGACCAGCGCCGCCTCGACGGCCCGCGCGCGCTTCGGCGTCGCCGCCATGCCGCCATAGGCGATCGTCGCGGACGTTACGGTTCCGTCCGCTCCGACCACCACGTGGAACGCGCCGAGCGCCGCCGTGATGTCCTCGTCGCGCCGCTTGGTGATCTTGTGGACGGCGAAATGCGCGCCCTTCGCAGGCACCGGCACATGCACCGCCTCGACGAATTCGCCCGGCCGCCGGTCCTGCTTGCCATAAGCGATGAAGTAGTCCTCGAGCAGGATCGTCCGCCTTTCCGCGCCCCGGCGCAGCGTCAGCGTCGCGCCGAGCGCGATCAGCGGCGGCGGCGTGTCGCCGATCGGCGAGCCGTTGGCGATGTTGCCGCCGATGGTCCCCATGTTGCGCACCTGCGCCCCGCCGATGCGGTCGATGAGCGGTCCGAACGCCGGGATGGCTTCGGCAAGCGCCGCCTGCGCGTCGCTGTAGGTGACGCCCGCGCCGATGGTCAGGACGCCATCCGCCTGCGTGACACCTTTCAACTCGCTGAGATGCCCGATGAACACCACCGGCGAGATATCGCGCATGAACTTCGTCACCCACAGCCCGACATCGGTCGCGCCCGCGACGATCGTCGCCTTCGGTTCGGCCAGCAGGATGTCGGCGACGTCGTCGACGCTGGCCGGCAGGATCAGCCGCGCCGTGCCGGAGCCGATCTCGACGCGCGCGCCGTCTTGCAGTGTCCGCAGCCGCTCGGTCACCTCCGCGCGCTCGACGCGAAGCGGATCGTTCGCTGATTGACCATAGGAGGATATAGCCCCCGCGGCCTTGACGATCGCGTCATAGCCCGTGCAGCGGCAGAGATTGCCCTGCAGCGCCTTTTCGATCGCGGCCTCGGACGGATCGGCGTCGCGCATCCACAGCGCATAGAGCGACATGACGAAGCCCGGCGTGCAGAAGCCGCATTGCGAGCCGTGGAAATCGACCATCGCCTGCTGGACGGGATGCAGCCCGCCCTCCGTCCCGCGCAGGTGCTCGATGGTCACCAGATGGCAGCCGTCGAGCGAGCCGAGAAAGCGGATGCAGGCGTTGACCGATTCATAGACCAGCCCGCCATCGGACAGCCGCCCGACGAGCACCGTGCAGGCGCCGCAGTCGCCCTCCGCGCAGCCCTCCTTGGAGCCGCGCAGATTGCGCCGCAGCCGCAGGTAGTCGAGCAGCATCTCGTCCGGCCTGATGTCGGACAGCGCAACGCGTTCGCCGTTCAGCAGGAAGCGGACCTCGGAGCGGATTGCTAAAGTCACGAAAAGCCCCCTCACCGGCCGCTTCGCGGCCACCTCTCCCCCACATGGTGGGGGAGAGGAACGACGGCGGCGATTGCGCGATTCCTCTCCCCCGGGCAGGGGGAGAGGTGGCTCGCGAAGCGAACCGATGAGGGGGTGCTTTCGAAGTTACGCATCTCAACTCCCCCGATATGTCGAGTAGCCGTAGGGCGAGAGCAGCAGCGGCACATGATAGTGGCTCTGCTGCGCGATGCCGAAGCGGATCGGGATCAGGTCGAGGAAAGGCGGCTTCGACAGCGAGGCTCCCATGCCGCGCAGATAGTCGCCGGCGGAAAACACCAGTTCGTATTCGCCGGTCGCAAATGCCGCCCCTTCGAGGAGCGGCGCGTCGCAGCGGCCATCCTCATTCGTCGCCACCGTCTTCAGGAGCGTTCGCTGGTCGCCGTCATGGCGATAGAGGGAGATCGTCAGCCCCGCCGCCGGCTTGCCCGTCGCGGTGTCCAGGACATGGGTCGTCAGCTTTCCGCCGCCGCCTTGCGCCATTCAGCCTGCCTCGTTCTTGCTCACGCAAACCGCGTGCCTGTAGATTGTGCGGCAATAATCTGAAATGCATAAGCCTTGGTGTCGCCGAAGGCCACACAAAGACTTTCAAAATTTTCGAGGGGAATCGGCGGACATGCCTTTGCTAACATCCGTCGGGCGGTGCGAGGCCGCCTTGCGAATGCCGGTCAGACCATGAGAGATCCGAAGCGATATCCCCGCGACATGCGCGGCTATGGCGCCAACCTGCCGGATCCGCGCTGGCCGGGCGGCGCGCATCTCTGCGTCCAGTTCGTCGTCAACTACGAGGAAGGCGCCGAAAACAGCATCCTGCACGGCGACGCCGCATCGGAAGCGTTCCTCTCCGAAATCGTCGGCGCGGCGCCCTGGCCGGGCATGCGCCACTGGAACATGGAGTCGATCTACGAGTATGGCGCGCGCGCCGGTTTCTGGCGGCTGCACCGCATGTTCACGGGCGCAGGGATCCCGGTCACGGTCTACGGCGTCGCCGACGCACTGGCGCGTTCGCCCGACCAGGTCGCAGCCATGCAGGCGGCCGGGTGGGAAATCGCCTCGCATGGGCTGAAATGGATCGACTACCGCGCGCACGAGGAAGCCGACGAGCGCCGCGATCTGGAGGCAGCGATCCGCCTGCACGCCGAGGTGGTTGGCGAGCGGCCGACCGGCCTCTATGTCGGCCGCACCTCCATCAACACGGTCCGCATCGCCGCCGCCGAGGGCGGATTTGACTATATCTCCGACACCTATGATGACGAACTGCCCTACTGGCTCGACCATGACGGCCACGGCAACCCGATCCAGCCGCAACTCGTCATCCCCTACACGCTCGACGCCAACGACATGCGCTTCGCGACGCCGCAGGGCTTCAACTCTGGCGACCAGTTCTTCGCCTATCTGAAGGATTCGTTCGACACGCTCTATTCGGAAGGCCGCGCCGGCCGCCCCCGCATGTTGAACGTCGGCCTGCATTGCCGCCTCGTCGGCCGGCCCGGACGCGCCGCCGCGCTGCAGCGCTTCATCGACTACGTGAAAGCCCACGACGAC
>JAUYMV010000182.1 GCA_030698645.1 Mesorhizobium sp. | reverse complement strand
GCGACCTCGACGGCGATCCGGTGTTCCTGGCGCCGCACGAATTCGGCCTCAATTACGAAGCCGAGCGCTGGAAGGCGATCCGCTTCGACGCCGTCAAGGACTACCAGGTCCGCGACAAGGCGGCGTGACGGCGCAGCGAACGTGCGCTGCCTATGCTAGGATTTGGCCGAAGACGCGGCTCCGGAGAGCGCATGATCGACGCCGTTGCCATCGACGAACTGGTCGACTGGATGATCGACGGCGCGCGCCCGGGCGGCAACGCCCGGCAGTTAATCGACGGCGTCGGGCGCCGGCTGGTCGGCGCAGGTTTGCCGATCGGACGCTTCGCACTCTTCGTCGATACGCTCCATCCCAATGTGGCAGCCCGGCGCTTCCTCTGGACGCCCGAGGAAGGCATGAAGATGAACGAGGGCGGCATCGATCTCCATTCGCGCGATGAGTATGTGAAGAACCCGCTGCCCACCGTCACCACCAGGCAGGTGACGATACGCCGCCGCCTCACCAACCCAAACCTGCTGTCCGATTATCCGATCCTCGGCGAACTGGTCGCCGAGGGATTCACGGACTACGTGGCGCAACCGCTGATATTCACCACCGGCGAAACCCATGCGGTGACCTGGTCGACCAAGCGTCCGGACGGCTGGAGCGAGGAAGCGATCGCCGTCTTCGAACGCATCCGGCGGCCCTTCGCGCGGCTGGTCGAGGCCTATCTCCTGAGGCTCAACGCGGCGTCAATCCTGTCGGCCTATGTCGGCCGCAACAGCGGCGAGCAGATCCTGCAGGGCCGAATCCATCGCGGCGACGGCGAGGAGATCGACGCGGCGATCCTGTTCACCGACCTGGTCGGCTTCGCCACCCTCTCGAACACACGCACAGGGCACGAGATCGTCGCCGTGCTCAACGAGGCGTTCGACATCATGGTGCCGCCGGTCGAGGCGCATGGCGGCGAGATCCTGAAATTCCTCGGCGACGGGTTCTTCGCGATTTTTCCCTATGGCGAC
>JAUYMV010000603.1 GCA_030698645.1 Mesorhizobium sp. | reverse complement strand
GGATGTCGGCATCGCGCTCGGCCAGGCGATTTCCAGGGCGCTCGGCGAGCGGCGCGGCATCCGCCGCTACGCCTCGCTCGACCTCGCCATGGACGAGACGCTGACGCGCGCCGCCCTCGACGTCTCCGGCCGGCCGTTCCTGGTCTGGGACGTGGCATTCTCGGCGCCGAAGATCGGCACTTTCGACACCGAGCTGGTGCGCGAGTTCTTCAACGCGCTGGCGCAGAACGCCGGCATCACGCTGCATGTGACGAATCACTACGGCGCCAACAACCATCACATCGCCGAGACCTGCTTCAAGGCGGTGGCGCGCACGCTGCGCGCGGCCATCGAGGCCGATCCGCGCCAGGTCGGCGCGATCCCCTCGACCAAGGGCACGCTGAAAGGATAGCGCGATGGCAAGCTTCGTCGTGATGGAGGCGCCGGCCGCGACGGACGGCGACCGGGCAGTTGTCTATGTGCGGGACGGCTTTCATTTTCTCGCCTTTCTCGTGCCGCCGCTCTGGCTGCTCTGGCATCGCCTGTGGATCGAGGCGGCGCTCGCCTTTGCGCTGATGCTGGCGCTCTCGGCGCTGGGCAGCGTCGCCGGTGTCGGCGGCGCCGCGCCGACGCTGTCGCTGCTGGTGTCGATCTATGCCGGGCTGGAAGGCTCCGCGCTGCGCATCGCGGCGCTGCGCCGCCGCGGCTGGCGCGAGTTCGGCGTCGTCGATGCCGACAATCGCGACGAAGCCGAGATCAAGCATCTCTATGCCGGCGACATGGCCGGAGCACCGGAGCCCGAATTCGAGCGGCCGCCACCGGCCGCGGCGCCCTCCTTTGCCGCGGCACGACTGGCGCCGGGCGGACCGGCGCTCGGACTGTTTTCCTATCCGGGACGGCGCTGACGATGCGGGTCGCCATCATCGACTACGGCTCGGGCAATCTGCGCTCGGCGACCAAGGCCTTCGAACGCGCCGCGCGCGAGGCCGGCATTGCGGCTGAGATCGACCTGACCGACGACGCGAACCGCGTGCGCACCGCCGACCGCATCGTGCTGCCGGGCGTCGGCGCCTATGCCGACTGCCGTCGCGGCCTCGACGCCGTGCCTGGCATGGTCGAGGCGATCGAGGAAGCGGCGATCGCGCGCGGAAATCCGTTTCTCGGCATTTGCGTCGGCATGCAGCTGACGTCGGAGCGCGGGCTGGAGAAGACGATCACCCGGGGATTCGGCTGGATCGAGGGCGACGTGAAGGAGATCGCGCCGACCGACCCGACACTGAAAATCCCGCAGATCGGCTGGAATACGATTCATGTGAAACGCGCGCATCCGCTGTTCGACGGCATCCGCACTGGCGATGACGGGCTGCATGCCTATTTCGTGCATTCCTATCATCTCGACGCGACCGATCCCGATCAGGTCCTGGCTGTGACCGACTATGGCGGCCCGGTCACGGCGGCGGTCGGCCGCGACAATCTCGCCGGCACGCAGTTCCACCCCGAGAAGAGCCAGGCGCTCGGCCTCGCCCTGATCGCGAATTTTCTCAGGTGGAAGCCATGATCCTGTTTCCGGCGATCGACCTCAAGGACGGCCAGTGCGTCCGCCTGAAGCTTGGCGACATGGCGACCGCGACCGTCTACAACGAGGATCCGGCGGCGCAGGCCAAGGCCTTCGAGGACCAGGGTTTTGCCTGGCTCCACGTCGTCGACCTGAACGGCGCCTTCGCGGGCGCGAGCGTCAACAGCGCGGCGGTCGGCGCCATCCTGAAAGCCACGACCAATCCGGTCCAGCTCGGCGGCGGCATCCGCACGCTGACCCAGATCGAGGACTGGCTGGACAGGGGTCTGGCCCGCGTGATCCTCGGCACCGTCGCGGTGCGCGATCCTGATCTCGTGCGCGAGGCCTGCCGACAGTTTCCCGGGAAAATCGCGGTGGGCATCGACGCCAAGGGCGGCAAGGTCGCGGTCGAGGGCTGGGCGGAAGCCTCGACGCTCGGTGTCACGGAACTGGCGAAAAAGTTCGAGGGCGCGGGCGTCGCGGCGATCATCTACACCGATATCGACCGCGACGGCGTGCTGACCGGCATCAACTGGGAATCGACCATCGAGCTCGCCAACGCGGTATCGATCCCGGTGATCGCGTCGGGCGGCCTCGCCTCGCTCGCCGACATCGTGCGGATGACCATGCCGGACGCGCAGAAACTCGAAGGCGCGATTTCCGGCCGCGCGCTCTACGATGGGCGCATCGACCCGGCCACCGCGCTGGCGATCCTGTCGGGAGATTATCAGCCGCCCCGAGGCATGCTAGACTGACGCGATGAACATCCAGTCGAAACCACCGACCACACCGGATGAATTCCTGCGCTGGAACGAGGGGCGCGAGGGAAAGCGCGAATTCGTGCGGGGGAGGGTCGAAGAAATGATGGTCGGTGTCTCCAAGTATCACGCCGTCGTCGTCGCGCGCCTGATCCACCAGATCAACCTCCAACTTGGCCTCAAGGAATATGTCACCAGTTCCGCCGAGTTCGGCGTGGTCACAGCGGGCGGTGTGCGGTATCCCGATGTCATGGTGGATCGCATGGCCGGGGCCGGAACGGATCTCGCCGCCAATGAGCCGCTTCTGATCGCGGAGGTGCTGTCGCTGTCCTCTTACACCAGAGATTTCGGCGAGAAGGTCATCGACTACGGCTCCGTGGACTCGCTGCTCCACTACCTCGTTCTTTCCCAGGACGAGGCGCGTGTCTGGGTCTGGTCGCGGGAAACCAACGGCACCTGGGGTGGACCGGTTCAGCATGCCGAACCCCGCGAGCCGGTCAGTCTGACCCGGCTGAACCTCTCGATAGATATTGGCGCCATCTATTCCGGTCCGTTCGACAAGTCATGACCCTCAAATCCCGCGTCATCCCCTGCCTCGACGTCAAGGACGGCCGCGTCGTCAAGGGCGTCAACTTCGTCGACCTGGTCGACGCCGGCGATCCGGTCGAGGCCGCCAAGGCCTATGACGCGGCGGGCGCCGACGAACTCTGCTTCCTCGACATAACGGCGTCGTCCGACAATCGCGAGACGATCTTCGACATCGTCGCCCGGACCGCCGATCAATGCTTCATGCCGCTGACCGTCGGCGGCGGCGTGCGCACGGTGGGCGACATAAGGAAACTCCTGCTCGCCGGCGCCGACAAGGTGTCGGTCAACACGGCGGCGGTGAAGAACCCGGATTTCGTCGCCGAGGCCGCCGACAAGTTCGGCAACCAGTGCATCGTTGTGGCGATCGACGCCAAGAAGGTGTCGGGCCTGGGCGAAGCGGACCGCTGGGAAATCTTCACCCATGGCGGGCGCGAGCGGACCGGCATCGACGCGATCGAATTCGCGCGGCGGGTGGTCGATCTCGGCGCTGGCGAAATCCTGCTGACCTCGATGGATCGCGACGGCACCAAGGCCGGCTACGACATCCCCCTCACCCGCGCGATCGCGGACGCGGTGCGCGCGCCGGTGATCGCATCGGGCGGCGTCGGCACGCTCGACCACCTGGTGGAAGGCATTCGCGACGGCCACGCCACCGCGGTGCTCGCCGCATCGGTCTTCCACTTCGGCACGTTCTCGATCGCCGAGGCAAAGGCGCATATGGCCAAGGCGGGACTCGCGATGCGACTCGACTCGGCGCCCGGAAATGCTCTAGACGCGCGCGTATGAGCGACTTCTCCCTCGCCGACCTGGAGCGGATCATCAACGAACGCGCGCATTCGGGCGATCCGCAATCGTGGACGGCGAAGCTGTTCCAGAAGGGCATGCCGAAAGCCGCGCAGAAACTCGGCGAGGAAGCGGTCGAAACCGTCATCGCCGCGGTCACCGGCGATGACGAGGGCCTCGTTTCGGAAAGCGCCGATCTGCTCTATCATTGGCTGGTCGTCATGGCCGTCGCCGGCATTCCGCTGAAGGATGTGATGGCCGAACTGGAGCGGCGGACGGCGCGGTCCGGCACGGCGGAAAAAGCCTCCCGCGGCGCGACCTGAGACGACA
>JAUYMV010000599.1 GCA_030698645.1 Mesorhizobium sp. | reverse complement strand
GCTCGGCCTGTGGATCACGTTGATCTCCTACATGATCTCGATCCCCCTCGGCATCCGCAAGGCGGTGCATGACGGCTCCAGATTCGACGTCTGGACCAGCGGCGTCGTCATCATCGGCTACGCGATTCCCGGCTTCCTGTTCGCCATCCTCTTGATGATCCTGTTTGCCGGCGGCAATTCCTTCCCGATCGGCTTCACTTCCGGCGACAATTTCTACGGCGTGCGACTCGGCTGCGACTGCTTTCCGCTGCGCGGCCTGACGTCCGAGAACTGGGACCAGCTGTCGCTGTGGGGCAAGATCGTCGACTATTTCTGGCACCTGACGCTGCCGCTGACCGCCATGGTGCTGTCCGCCTTCGCCACCTCGACGCTCTTGACCAAGAACTCCTTCCTCGAGGAAATCCGCAAGCAATACGTCGTCACGGCGCGCGCCAAGGGGCTCAGCGAGCGCCAGGTGCTCTACCGGCACGTCTTCCGCAACGCCATGCTGATCGTCATCGCCGGCTTCCCGGCCGCCTTCATTTCCGTGTTCTTCACCGGCTCGCTGCTCATCGAGAACATCTTCTCGCTCGACGGGCTGGGTCTGCTCGGCTTCCAGTCGATCATCGACCGCGACTATCCGGTGGTCTTCGCCAGCCTGTTCATCTTCTCGCTGATCGGCATGATCACCGGCCTCATCTCCGACCTCACCTACACCTGGATCGATCCGCGCATCGACTTCGAGAAGAGGGACGTTTGATGTCGGACGTGGTGACGAAGACCGCCGTCGAGATGCAGCGCACACCCGTGAAACGCGCGCGAATGTCGCCGCTGAACCAGCGGCGCTGGCAGAACTTCAAGGCCAACCGGCGTGGCTACTGGTCGCTGTGGATCTTCCTGTTTCTCTTCGTGCTGTCGATGGGGGCGGAATTCATCGCCAACGACAAGCCGGTCCTCGCCTGGTACAAGGGCGAGTTACTGGTCCCGGTCCTGATCGACTATCCGGAGGAGAAGTTCGGCGGCTTCCTCGCCGTTCCCGACTATCGCGACCCGATCATCTCCGACGAGATCGAGGCCAATGGCTGGCTGATCTGGCCACCGGTGCGCTACTCCTACCGGACCGTGAACAACGACATACCGGAGGCAGCGCCCGCCAAGCCCTCCTGGCTCTACGACAAGGAATTCCGCTGCCAGCGCTATCCGCTCGGCGCCGACGACCCGAACTGCACGATCGGCAACTGGAACTGGCTCGGCACCGACGACCAGACGCGCGACGTGCTCGCCCGCGTCATCTACGGCTTCCGCATCTCGGTGCTGTTCGGCCTGATCCTGACGGCCGCCTCGGCGGTTTTCGGGGTGGCCGCCGGCGCGGTGCAGGGGTATTTCGGCGGCTGGACCGACCTCATCTTCCAGCGCTTCATCGAGATCTGGTCGGCAATGCCGGTGCTCTATCTGATCCTTATCATCGCTGCCGTCCTGCCGCCGGGTTTCTTCATCCTGCTCGGCATCATGCTCCTGTTCACCTGGGTCGGCTTCGTCGGGGTCGTGCGCGCGGAGTTCCTGCGCGCGCGCAACTTCGAATATGTCAATGCGGCGCGGGCGCTCGGCGTGCCAGATCGCACCATCATGTATCGTCACCTGCTGCCCAACGCGATGGTGGCCACACTGACCTTCCTGCCCTTCATCCTGAACGGCGCAATCTCGACCCTGACCTCGCTCGATTTCCTCGGCTTCGGCCTGCCGCCCGGCTCCGCCTCGCTCGGCGAACTGCTGAAGCAGGGCCAGCGCAACCTCAGCGCGCCATGGCTCGGCCTCACCGGCTTCGTGTCGATCGCACTCATGCTGTCGCTGCTGATCTTCATCGGCGAGGCGACGCGCGACGCCTTCGATCCGCGGAAGACATTCCGATGATGGGACAACCTCCACAAGACGGACATCGGGGCGGCGATTCCATCGCTCCCCTGCTTTCCGTCCGCGATCTTTCCGTCGCCTTCGCGCAGGGCGGCGCGACCTCGTTGGCCGTGGATCATGTCTCCTTCGACATCGCCAAGGGAGAGACGGTGGCGCTCGTCGGGGAATCCGGATCGGGTAAGTCCGTGACAGCCCTGTCCGTTCTAAAGCTGCTGCCCTATCCGGCGGCCAGTCATCCGTCGGGGCAGATGCTCTTCAACGGCCAGGACCTCCTCGCCAAGGGCGAGGACGAGTTGCGCAAGGTGCGCGGGCGCGACATCACCATGATCTTCCAGGAACCGATGACCTCGCTCAATCCGCTGCACACGATCGAGCGGCAGGTCGGCGAGGTGCTGAAGATCCACCAAGGCATGGGCGAACGGCAGGCGCGGGCGCGGATCCTCGAACTGCTGGAAGAGGTCGGCATCCGCGATCCGCAGAAGCGGCTCGGCGCCTTCCCGCATCAATTGTCGGGCGGACAGCGCCAGCGCGTGATGATCGCCATGGCGCTCGCCAACCAGCCGCAGTTGCTGATCGCCGACGAGCCGACCACGGCTCTCGACGTCACAGTGCAGGCCCAGATCCTCGAATTGCTGGCCAAGCTGAAGAC
>JAUYMV010000593.1 GCA_030698645.1 Mesorhizobium sp. | reverse complement strand
GCCTCGTAGCCCGCCGTCTCGCGGTCGAGAACGGCGCTCCACGCGTCCCACGCCGTCGCCCCGGCGGCGACCTCGGCCAGGGCCGGTCCCGAGAGCGCGTCGTCTTCGAGCATGGCGAGCTGGAATTCGAGAATCTCGGCGCTGTCGCCCGAGCTCGCTTCGATCAGACCGGCGACGCGCGCGATGGCCGCTGCGATGGCGTCGGCGAGCGCCTTCGCTTCCGCATCGGCCGATTCCTTGCGCGCGTAGGAACCGGCCTGGGCATCGATCCGGTGGAGCGGGCCTTCGGCATAACCGGGCGAAGCGGCGATGCCGGTGAAGATGCGGCCCTGAGCCGGATCGTCGTCCGCGTCGCGCGCTTCGTCCCAGTCGGCATCCAGGGGCTCATGCCGATTTCGCATGGTCGCCCTCATCGAAGTCGCGCAGGACGAGCCCGACCAGCGCTTCGAGCGCATCGGAGGCCTCGTCTCCCTCGGCGCGCAGGTGCAGCGTCGTTCCCTTCGGCGCCTTTGCCGCCATCACCTTGACGATGCTCTTGGCGTCGAACCACGGCCCCGCAGCGTCGAGCGCCATTTCTACCTGCGCCGGAAAGGTCTTGGCGAGCTTGGTGAACTTCACCGACGGGCGGGCGTGCAGGCCCACCTCGTGGGTGATCAGGACGGTGGCTTCGGCTCTGGCGGACATGCTTTGCGTTCCCTAGGCCGGCGACAATTCATGCGCCGTGGCCACGACGTCCTTCAGCGACGCGCCGCCCGACGCCTCGGTCGCGGCCATCACCGCGCCCTCGACGATCGGCGCGTTGCAGATGACGATGCGCGCCGAACGCGGTTCGCCGATCAGTTCGACCGCCATCTCGCTGTTGGTTTCGGCGCCCCCGAGGTCGACGAGGATGGCGACGCCCGCCTCCGACCAGGCCTTGTCGATCGCCTCCATGATGGCGCCGACCGACGTGCCGAGGCCGCCTTCGGGATTGCCGCCGCACCAGGCGAGCGGCACTTCGTCGCCGACCATCTGGCGCACCATGTCGGCCGTGCCTTCCGCGACCAGCGGCGAATGCGAGACGATGACGATGCCGACATTCATGCCTGTGCTCCGAGGTTTTCAGCGACCGTGCGCACCAGCAGCGCGGTCGAACGCGCGCCTGGGTCCATGTGGCCGATCGAGCGATCGCCGAGGAACGACGCGCGGCCGCGCGTCGCCTTGAGCGGCACCGTCGCCGCCGCCGCCGCGTCCGCCACCGCGGCGATTTCGGCGGCCGGTTTGCCGTCCAGGAGCGCGTCGCGCACGGGATAGAGCACGTCGAGCATTGTCTTCTGCCCGGCTTCCGATTTTCCCCGCGCGGCCACCGCGTCGACGGCCCTGGCGAAGGCAGCCGCCAGCTCGGCGGCGGTCGGATGCGGCGGGATATCCTTGCCGAGCGCCATGAAGAAGGTGCCGAACAGCGGACCGGACGCGCCGCCGACGGTCATGACGAGCTTGGTGCCGGCCGCCTTCAGCGCGTCGGGAAGCGGCTTGGCCGCTAGCGCATCGGCATCCGCCAGCACCGCGTCGAAGCCGCGCTTCATGTTGGTGCCGTGATCGCCGTCGCCGATCGCCTGGTCGAGCGCGGTCAGTTCGTCGGCATGCGCCGCGATCGTCTCGGCCAGCGCCTCGATCAGTCTTTTCAGGTCGATGGCTGTCATCGTCTCGCCCATGTCTAGCTCTTCCTGCCCTTGCCGGCCTTCTTCCAGCCCTCGCTTATATGCGTGTAACCGTCGCGATAGACGGCTTCCGGGCTCTCGGCGAAATCGCGCCAGACCTTCGTCGCGGCGGCGAGATCCTTCAGGCCGCGCCCGAACGATTCGATGGTCAGCCAGTCGTCATAGCCACTCTCTCGGATGGCCGAAAAGGTCTTCTTCCAGGGGATGTTGCCCCGCCCGGGCACACCGCGGTCGTTTTCGGAGATATGGATGTGAACGATGTTCCTGGCGTTCTTCGTGTAGGCGCCGATCGGATCGGCCTCCTCGATATTGGCGTGGAACGTGTCGTACATCGCCTTGATGTTCGGATGGCCGATCTCGTCGACATGCGCGGAGAGGTCCGCCATCGTGTTCAGGAGATAGCATTCGAAGCGGTTCAGCGCTTCGAGGCCGATCGTGACGCCCTTCTGTCCGGCGTGATCGCCGATGGCGCGCTGCGAGGAGACCGAACGCTGCTTCTCGGCCGAAGTCGGGCCCATGCCGGAGAAGTGGCCGAGCGTCGAATGCAGCGGGCCGGACAGCCGGTCGGCGCCGAGCGCGCTGGCGCAGTCGATCGCCCATTTCACATGTTTGATGCCGGCCTTGCGCGCGGCGGCGTCGCCGATCAGGTTCATCGCCGGATCGCCCATCGCCGAGACGGCGGTGCGCCCCAGCCCGATCCTGTCGAGCAGCGCGCCGAGCCGCGCATAGTCGTCGGGAACGCCCTCGAAGATCGGAATCTCGACCCCGTCATAGCCCGTCGCCTTGATGTCCTTCAAAAGCGCCGTGTGCTTGGACGTGACGTTGGTCGTCCACAGGAACATGCAGAAGCCGATTTTCATTGCGTCCCTCCCAGGATCCGGTTGCCCGCGCCGTCGAAGAACAGCGGGTTGCGCAACCTTATCGCGACAGGATCGCCTTTCCTCAAGGGCGTATCGGGATCGGTGAGGGTAATCAGCCTCGTATCGCCGACGGTGAGGTGGAGATGGTTCTGGTCGCCGAGATGCTCGACCCAGTCGACAAGGCCGGCCGCCGCGCCGTTCGCGGCCTTCTCGATCGAGAGATGCTCGGTGCGCGCGCCGACGGTTTTCGCGCCGGCGGGCGCACCGCCGTCGGGGAGGAGTCCGACGGGAAGGAGGTTGATCGCCGGCTGGCCGAGCCTTGCGGCGACATGCAGGTTGGCCGGCTCCATGTAGATGGCGCGCGGCGTGCCGATCTGCACCAGCCGGCCCTCGGCGAGGATGCCGATGCGGTCGGCCATCGTCATCGCCTCGATCTGGTCGTGCGTGACGTAGAGCACGGTCGCGCCGAGTTCGCTCTGGATGCGCTTTAGCTCGAGGCGGAGTTCAGCGCGCAGCTTGGCGTCGAGCGACGAGAGCGGCTCGTCCATCAGGAAGATCGACGGCTTGCGCACCAAGGCGCGCCCGATGGCGACGCGCTGCATCTCGCCGCCGGACAGTTTCGTCGACTTGTTGTCGAGCTTGTGGTGGATGCGCACCAGCTTCGCCACCTCCTCGACGCGACGCCGGATCTGCTCCTTGGGCATCTTGCGCGACGGCAGGCGCAGCGGGAAGGCGAGGTTCTCGAACACCGACAGATGCGGGTAGAGCGAATATTGCTGGAACACGAAGGCGACATCGCGCGAGGCCGGATCGAGCCGGGTGACGTCGCGCCCGCCGATGTGGATCGACCCGGCATCCGGTTTCTCGAGGCCGGCGACGAGCCTGAGCGTCGTCGTCTTCCCGGCGCCGGTCGGGCCGAGCAGCACGACGAATTCGCCGTCGGCGATGCGCAGGTCGAGTCCCTCGATCGCCTGGTGGTCCTTGAACGCCTTGGAGACGCCGCCGATCAGGATCTCAGCCATGCCGGTTGCCTCCGAGCTGGCCGTCGAGGAGCGCCGTGCGGATGGCGCGCCCGCTCGCCTTCTCGAACACCGACAGCCGCGCGCCATTGAGCGAAAGCCCGACCGGCTCGCCGATGCGGAACGACAAGTCGGCCGGCACACGCGCCTTGACCATGCCGTCGGCGGTCTCGACCGCGACGATCTGCGTGGTGCCGAGATATTCCGCGCCGTAGACCGCGCCGCGCAGCCTGGACTGGTCGTCGAAGCGGATGTGTTCCGGCCGGATGCCCAGCGCCATTTCGCCGGGCGCCAGATCCTCGTGCACCTCCGGGACAGCGACGCTCGCGCCCTGGACGACGACCTCGCGCACGCCCTTGGCCAGACCGCTCCGGAACGGCAGGAAGTTCATCGGCGGCGAGCCGATGAAGTCGGCGACGAACATCGAGGCCGGCCGGTCGTAGATTTCCTGCGGCGTGCCGAACTGCTCGATCACGCCATTGCTCATCACCGCGATCTTGTCGGCCATCGACATGGCTTCCATCTGGTCGTGCGTCACGTAGACGGTGGTGGCGTGGATGCGGTTGTGCAGCTCGCGCAGTTCGTGGACCATCAGGTCGCGGAACTCGGAGTCGAGCGTGCCGAGCGGCTCGTCCATGAGAAAGCATTTCGGCCGGCGCACGATGGCGCGCCCGAGTGCGACGCGCTGGCGGTCGCCGCCGGCCAGTCCCGACACCGACTTCTCCAGCAGATGGTCGATGCGCAGGAGCCTTGCGACCTCCTCGACGCGGGTGCGGATTTCGGATTTCGCCATGCCTTGGGCGAGCAGCGGAAAGCCGATGTTCTTGCGCACGTTCATGTGCGGATAGAGCGCGAAGAGCTGGAACACGAAGGCGATGTCGCGCTCGCGCGCGCGGCGCTGCGAAACCTCCTCGCCGCCGAGCAGGATGCGCCCCGAGGTCGGCAGTTCCAGACCGGCGATCATCCGGAGCGTCGTCGTCTTGCCGCAGCCGGACGGTCCGAGCATGACGAAGAATTCGCCGTCCTCGACGGTGAAGTTCGAATCCTGGACCGCCACGAACGACCCGAACTCCTTGCGCAGACTCTCGACGCGTATCTCGGCCATCGCCTACTCCG
>JAUYMV010000576.1 GCA_030698645.1 Mesorhizobium sp. | reverse complement strand
ATCAGGTCGACGTCGGGGATCTCCGTGTCCGTCTGCCAGACGGTCGCCGGCCGATGGCCCGATATCTTGGTCAGCGCCGCGATCATGTCGCGGTCGCGGTTGAGGCCGGGGAGGAGGACGACGGCTGATTTCATGTCGGGTCGAATGGCCTCTGGGGTTCGGCAATCTCACGCAAATCGAGGCGGCGCTCGATTCGATCGAGACGGTCGTCGATGCGGGATGTGATCCCGTATATGTTGTGGATGTCCGTCTGCACGCTCATCATGGATAACCTGAGGGACACAACCTCGTGCCTCACTTCTCCCACGCTTTGGTCCAGGCGATCCATCCGCTGATGGATGCTCTTGAGCAGTTCGTACATCAGTTCGTTCGTGACTTCGGCCATGAAAGTCGCTCCTGCACAACCTCAGGTAAGCGCTATAGCATAGTTCTCGATCACCGTGTTCGCCAGGAGCTTGTCGCACATGGCCTTCAGGTCGGCCTCGGCCTTGGCTCTGTCCGAACCCTCGAGCTCGATGTCGAATACCTTGCCCTGCCGCACATGGCCGACGCCGGAAAAGCCGAGAGCGCCGAGCGCGCCCTCGATGGCCTTGCCCTGCGGGTCGAGCACGCCGGACTTCAGGGTGACAGTGATACGGGCATTGATCACGCGATACGGCTCCATCTCGATCGTGGTCCTCCGGGGCCCGCTTCGCGAGCTCCTCAGGATGAGGGAAGTTGGCGCCGACATCCTCGTCCCGAGGAGCTCGCGAAGCGAGCCCCGAAGGATCAGTGAGGCTTGCCCTTGCCATTGGTGGAGACGAGCACCGGGCCGGCCGGACGCGGCGGCTCGTTCTCGTTCATGATGCCGAGCCGGCGCGCGACCTCCTGGTAGGCCTCGACGAGACCGCCCATGTCGCGGCGGAAACGGTCCTTGTCGAGCTTGTCCTGGGTGGCGACGTCCCACAACCGGCACGAATCCGGCGAGATTTCGTCGGCGACGACGATGCGCATCATGTCGCCCTCGTAGAGCCGGCCGCATTCGATCTTGAAGTCGACGAGCTGTATGCCGACGCCCATGAACAGGCCGGACAGGAAGTCGTTGACGCGGATGGCGAGCGCCATGATATCGTCGATTTCCTGCGGAGACGCCCAGCCAAAGGCGGTGATGTGCTCCTCCGAGACCATCGGATCGTCCAGCGCGTCGGCCTTGTAGTAGAATTCGATGATCGAGCGCGGCAGCACGGTGCCTTCCTCGAGGCCGAGGCGCTTGGACAACGAGCCGGCCGCGACGTTGCGCACGACGACTTCGAGCGGGATGATCTCGACTTCCTTGATCAGCTGCTCGCGCATGTTGAGCCGGCGGATGAAATGCGTCGGGATGCCCATGCGGTTCAGATGGGTGAAGATGTGCTCCGAGATGCGGTTGTTGAGCACTCCCTTGCCGTCGACGATCTCGTGCTTCTTCTTGTTGAACGCGGTGGCGTCGTCCTTGAAGAACTGGATCAGCGTGCCCGGCTCGGGGCCTTCATAGAGGA
>JAUYMV010000568.1 GCA_030698645.1 Mesorhizobium sp. | reverse complement strand
CCCGACCTATGCCGGCGCGCTGTCCTTCATGCGTCGCAAATACTCCAAGAACGTCGCCGGCGCCGATGTCGTCGTCTGGGGCATCCCGTTCGACGCGGCGGTGACCAACCGGCCGGGTGCCCGCTTCGGGCCGCAGGCGATCCGGCGCGCATCGGCGATCTTCGATTCCGACCCGCAATATCCGTTCCAGCGTGACCTCTTCGAAAGCCTCGCGGTGATCGACTATGGCGACTGCCTTCTCGACAATGGCAACCACCAGAAGACGCCGGGCACGATCGAGCGCGAGGCTGCGAAGCTGCTCAAATCCGACGCCTTCCTGCTGTCGCTCGGCGGCGACCACTATGTCACATGGCCGATCCTGAAGGCGCACGCCGCGAAATACGGCCCGATGGCTCTGGTGCAGTTCGACGCGCACCAGGACACATGGCCGGACGACGGCAAGCGGATCGACCACGGCTCCTTCGTCGGGCGCGCCGTGCGCGAGGGCATCATCGATCCGGACGTGTCGATCCAGATCGGCATCAGGACCCACGCGCCCGAGGATTTCGGCATCAAGATCATCTACGGCCACGAGGTCGAGGAGATGCGCGCCTCCGACATCGCCTATGCGATCCACGAGCGCACCAATGGCCGCAAGACCTACATCACGTTCGATATCGACTGCCTCGACCCGGCCTTCGCCCCCGGCACCG
The DNA here is from genome assembly GCA_030698645.1 of Mesorhizobium sp. Taxonomy (GTDB): domain Bacteria; phylum Pseudomonadota; class Alphaproteobacteria; order Rhizobiales; family Rhizobiaceae; genus Mesorhizobium_A. The sequence goes on along the minus strand of JAUYMV010000568.1, from coordinate 13,143 downwards.
GCACGCCGGTCGCCGGCGGCCCGTCGTCGGCCAAGATGCTGTCGGTGCTGCAGCAGCTCGACAAGCTCGACCTCGTCGGCGCCGACATCGTCGAGGTTGCGCCGGCCTACGATCATGCCGATATCACGGCGATCGCCGGCTCCAGCGTGGCGATGTACTATCTCGGCCTCGTGGCGATGAAAAAGGCGCGCGGCTGATCCTCACGCACTGAATCAGGCGCCTGCCGGGGAGAGTCCGGCCGGCGTTGCAAGACACTGGCACGAAACGCTTTTCCGGAACAATGGCATGACACCAAAGATCTTCATCGACGGCGAGCATGGCACCACGGGTCTGCAGATCCGCGAGCGCCTGGCCCTGCGCGCCGATCTCGAGGTGCTGTCGATCCCGGCGTCCGAGCGGCGCAACCCAGCCATGCGCGCCGAATATCTGAGGCGCGCCGACATCGCGATCCTCTGCCTGCCCGACGACGCCTCGCGCGAGGCGATGACGATGCTCGACGGCGCCGCGACGCGGGTGATCGACACCTCGACCGCGCACCGCACGCATCCGGACTGGGTCTACGGCTTCGCCGAGATGGACCGCGACCAGGCGCGGAAGATCGCCGCGGCGCGCTTCGTCGGCAATCCGGGCTGCTATCCGAACGGCGCGATCGGCCTGATCCGGCCGCTGGTGGCGGCTGGCATCCTGCCCGCCGACTATCCGGTGACGGTCAACGCCGTCTCCGGCTACACCGGCGGCGGCAAGCAGATGATCGCGCAGATGGAGGATCCGGCCAACCCGGACCACATTGCCGCGCCGCATTTCCTCTACGGGCTGACGCTCGCCCACAAGCATGTCGCCGAGATGCAGGCGCATGGCGGGCTGTCGCGCCGGCCGATCTTCTCGCCGAGCGTCGGACGCTTCGCGCAGGGCATGCTGGTTCAGGTGCCGCTCTATCTCTCGGATCTGAACGGCGCGCCGACGCTTGCCGACCTGCACGCCGCGCTCGCCGCGCACTATGCCGGCCAGGGGGTCGTCGAGGTCGTGGCGCTGGAGGAAAGCGCGAAACTGCCGCGCCTCGATCCGACGGAACTGGCCGGCACCGACCGCATGAAGCTCTTCGTCTTCGGTACCGAGGGCAAGGGCCAGGCCAACCTCGTCGCCTCGCTCGACAATCTCGGCAAGGGCGCGTCGGGTGCTGCCGTGCAGAACATGGACCTGATGCTGGCGGGGTGACTACCGCGCCACCATCACCGCCGTCCGCGGCGGATAGGCGCCCGCCGTGCCGCGCCAGTGCGCCACGGCGAAGCCGAGCACGACCACGGCGAAGCCGTGGTGCAGCAGCGCCCAGCCGAACGGGACCACCAGCACCAGCGCGGTGATGCCGATCAACGCCTGGACGACGATCATACCGAGCAGAAGGCTCGCGCGGGAGGCGTGCGGCGTGCCGGGGGCGGCGCGCCAGGCTTGCGCCGCATGCCAGATCGCCACGGCCAGCACCGTGTAGGCGCCGAGACGGTGGACAAACTGCACGGTCTTCGGATTCTCGAACAGGTTGATCCAGAAAGGCTGCTGCACGAAAAGGCCGCCCGGCACGAGCCCGCCGTCCATCAACGGCCAGGTGTTGTAAGCCATGCCGGCGTCGAGCCCGGCGACAAGCGCGCCCAGATAGATCTGGAAGAGCACGAGCAGGGCCATGGTTCCGGCGAGTCGGCGCGTCGCCTGGTCCGCCGGCGGCGCGGAATGCGGCGCCAGGCCACGCGCGACCCACATGACGGCGGCGAAGATGATGCAGGCGAGCGTCAGATGCGTCGCCAGCCGGTACTGCGAGACGTCGACCCGTTCCGACAGGCCCGACGACACCATCCACCAGCCGATGAAGCCTTGAAAGCCGCCGAGCGCCAGCAGGCCCAGCAGCTTCGGCTTCAGATGGTTTTCCAGTCGCCCGGTCAGCCAGAAAAAAGCGAGCGGAACGGCCATGACGAGGCCGACGGCCCGCGCCAGCAGCCGATGCGCCCATTCCCACCAGAAGATGCGCTTGAATTCGCCGAGACTCATGCCCTTGTTGATCTGCTGGTATTCCGGGATTTGGCGGTATTTTTCCAGTTCCTCCTGCCAGTCGGCCTCCGACAGCGGCGGGATGACGCCATGGATCGGCTTCCACTCGGTGATCGACAGGCCGGAATCCGTCAGCCGCGTCGCGCCGCCGACGAGAAAGAGCGCGAAAAGCACCAGCAGGACGCCGTAGAGCCAGAAGCGCACCAGCTTGCGGTTCCGCGCCTCACGGCCACGAATGTCCTTGATCGGCTGGGAATGGGCGATGGCGGTCATGTCGTCCTGCGGGCTGCGTTTCGGACTGACGCGATACAGCTTTTGACCCGGCTTGTCGCGCGACACGCCGTCGCGCGGACGATTGGCGCTTTGCCAGGCGACGCCGCGGCGCTATGTGGGGCGCGAAGAGGATCCGCCATGCCCGTCCGCCTGAAGAAACTGATCGGCACGATCGTCCTGATCGCGCTCGTCATCATCTATGCCTGGCTGGCGACCACCGTCGCCGTCGCGCGACTGGGCCACTCGGGTGCGCTGGTGCACCTGGCCTATTTCTTCCTGACCGGGCTCTTGTGGATCCTGCCGGCCATGCTGGTCATCAAGTGGATGGTCAAGGAGCCGAAGCTCTAACGCCCGCCTAGACGGTCACGAGACGCCGGCCGCCATTGGCGAGCGGCGTCGTCAGGCCGCCGACCATGGTGCGCAGATGGCTGACCTGCTGGTAGCGCCCGTTGATCGAGATGCGCGGCAACGCGTGCAGATGATGGGCGTGCCCGGGCTTCAGGATGCCGTGTCGGGTCGTGACGGCCGTGCGGAAGCCGGCCTGGCGCGCGAGCGCCACCTCGCGCGGCCCGACCGCGGTCTCGTAGCCATAGGGAAAGGCGAAGTGGCGCGGCACGACGCCAAGCTCGACATCGAGAAAGCGCGCGCCGTCGGACATCTCGCGCAGCGCCCTTTCCTCGGGCAGCCGCATCAGATTGTAGTGGTTCAGCGTGTGCGCGCCGATGGTGGCGAGCGGATGGGCGGCGATGGTGCGGATCTCGTCCCAGTTCATCAGCGTCTCGCGGCCGGGCGCCGCGTAGTCGATGCCCGCCGAGCGCGCCAGTTCGCGAACGATGTCGCGCTGGTCCTCCTCCGCGACATCGCTGGTCAGGTAGTTGTGGATCGTCGTGTTGGCGCGGAATTTCTCTCCCGGCGTCGAGCATTCGATCGCCATGCGCCCCCGCGCGGTCGCGAGATAGATGCGATCGCGCTTCGTGACGATGTCTTCGAGCACGTCCCACCAGAGTTCGACGGTTCCCTCGATCAGGGCGGGCGCCACATAGATGGTGAACGGCGCGCCGTGTTTCTCGAAGACCGGCAGCGCATCCGTCAGATTGTCGCGATAGCCGTCATCGAGCGTGAAGGTCGCGAAGCGCTGCTTGCATGCGCGCGACGTCAGCCTGTCGGCAGCCTCGTCCATCGTGACGAACAGGAAGCCGAGCGTTTTCATCTCGGACAGAACGGCATCGAGAAACGCCGGAGTAATGGCGAGGTGGCGGTTGAAGCCGAGCGGCTTCGGCGCCTGGTTGGTGACGCGGTGCATCATGAGGATCGCGCCGGCGCTCTCGACATACCTGCCGGCAAGCGATCCGAGGCCGCTGAACCGGGCCAGATTGAGGGCCAGTTTGCGCAACAACTCCCCTCTGTCGATCATTCATTCACCTTTTGCGCTTAGCCTCGACGGCGCATGGAACTCGAAGGCGCCATACCGACTGCCCGTGCACCCTATCGACGAAGGATTGAAGTATGGTTGACGCGAGCGCGGGATTCGTGAGCAGGCAAACGGCCGCGCAAAGCGCGCTTCGGGCGGTATCGTGATCCAGCCCGCGACACCGGATGCTGGGTCAAGTTTGTCCGGTTCGACCGGTGCTGACATCTATTCCAGGCTGATCGGCGACGCCCTTTGTGCGCCGGCCCAGTCGCCCGCATGGGTCGCCGCCTGGATGCGGCATTCCGGATTGGACCATCTGATTGCCACGATCGATCGCGGCGACGGGACGCAAATCGTGCTCCCCCTCGAGATCGTCGCCAGGGGACCGTTCCGCGTCGCGCGCTTCATGGGCGGCAGCCATGCCAACGGGAACTTCCCGGCCGTCGCAGGCGTGCCTCGCCGCGCGGCCGGAAGCGTCGACTTGGCGGCGATTTCCGCCGCGGTGCGCGCCCAGCGCCCCGACATCGATCTGGTACATCTGGAAAGGCTGACAGACGAACAATCGGGCGCCGCCAATCCACTCGCGGGCCTCGCCAGCATGCAGAGCCCCAATATCGCGCTCAGCGTCGACCTGGCCGGCGGCTTCGATGCGCTGCTGACCCGCGCAAGCGGCAAGCGAAAGCGCAAGAAGCACCGGTCGCAGACGCGCAAATACGAGGCCGCCGGCGGCGTTCGGCGGCTCGAGGCGACCACCGTCGACGAGGTCGACCGCCTGCTCACCGCCTTCTTCGCCATGAAACGGGAGCGCTTTCGCAAGATGGGCGTCGCGGATGTATTCGCCGATGCGCAGGTCCAGCTGTTCTTCCGCAGCCTTTTCGCCGACGCGCTGCGCTCCTCGCCGCCGCAATTCGTGCTGCACGGGATTGAAGTCGGCGGGGTCCTCAGGGCCATCAGCGGCTCGAGCCGCGCCGGCGGGCGGCTGATCTGCGAGTTCGGCGCAATTGCCGAAGACGATCTCGTCAACTCAAGTCCTGGCGAATTCCTATTCTTCGAGAACATCCGCGAGGCCTGCGAGCAGGGTTACGCCATCTACGATTTCAGCGTTGGCGACGAGCACTACAAGCGGCTGTGGTGCGACATCGAGACCAAGCATTTCGACCTCGTCATTCCGGTGACGCTGAAGGGCCGCGGCCTGGCTGCCGTCATCCGGCTCGCGTCAGGCATCAAGCGCTTCGTCAAGAGCAACGAGCTGATCTGGGGGCTTGTGAAGCGGCTGCGCAAGCAGGCCGCGGCGCCGCAGCCGGCGGCCGACGACGCGGACTGAGCGGATACCGACCCCAAACGGCAGGCGCCCGCGCTTGCGCCTCAGGCGGCGTTGCGGTCGGGCATCGGCTCGGTCGGCGTCATGTCGCCTTCCGGTTTCACCATCAGCAGGCTCGAATAGCCGCCGTCCGTGAGGTCGCGGGTCGTTTCGGCGATCGACTGGTCGGTCAGTTCCAGCGCGCTCACCAGTACCTGCGTGCCGTCGGCGACCAGCCGACGGATGCCCTCGGCGTCGGCCGGGCCGCATTCGACGACGACGACGTCGTAGGCCGTCGCCAGCGATTCGAGGATGATCGGCAGCCGGTCGGCGGCGCGCATGGCGCGCGCGGCATTGGCGGTCCCGACCGGAATGACGTGGCAATCCGAGTAGCGGTCGGCGTGGATGACGTCGGCGAACTGGGCCTCGGAGGCGAGCAGATTGGTGATGCCCGGCAGCACTTCGCCATCCAGCATCGGCAGCGACGCCGCGCCCGACGACGTCAGGTCGAGGAGCATGACGCGCAGGCCGGAATCGGCGACCTCGCGGGCGACCAGCACCGCGCTCGCCGCTCCCTCGTCGCCTTCCGGCGAGATGAAGATGGCGCGGGACGCACCCCCGGCGATGATCCGCTCGGCGGCGCCCTGCACGCTGAGCCGGTTGTCGTTCGGCGCCCGGCGCGCGAGCAGCGGCGGCGCGGGTTCGGGTGCGACGCTCGCGGGCGTGGCCGGTTCCGGCATCTCGACGCGGCCGACCGGCTCGAAGTAGCGTCCGTCGTCGGCTGCGCGCATGGCGCGCCCGCTGAACAGTTCGCGCAACAGTGTCACCATCGCCATCAGCAGCAGCGAGGCGACGAAGGCGGCGGCCACGATCGGCACGACCTTCGGAAAATACGGCTCCGACGGCTGCGTGGCGCGCGAGAAGATGCGGGCGTCCGCCGGCAGGTAGGAGCGGTCGCGGCGCGAGGCGGCTTCGCGGTAGCGCGTCAGGTAGGATTCGAGCAGGTCGCGCTGCGAGGCGGCTTCGCGCTCGAGCGCGCGCAGTTCGACCTCCTCGTCGCCGACGCGCGACGATTCGGCCTTCACCGCGTTCAGATTTACGACCAGCTTCTCCTCGCGCAGGCGCGCCGTCGCCGCCTCGGTCTCGAGGCCCTTCAGCACCTTCATCGCCTCGCCGGCGATCTGGCGGTCGAGGTCGGCGAGCTGCGAACGCAGCGCCTTGATGCGCGGATGGTTGTCGAGAAGCGTCGTGGACAGGTCGGCGATGTCGGCCTTCAACTGCACCTGGCGCTCGCGCAGGCGCTGGATCAGCGGCGAGGACAGCACCTCGGGCATGGCTTCCAGCGACGCGCCGTTGGCGAGCGCGGCGCGCAGGCTCTGGGCATTGGCCTCGGCCGAAGCGCGGCCGGCGCGCACGCGCGACAGTTCGGTGGACATTTCCGAGAGCTGCTGCGTGGCGAGGACCGAATTGTTCTGGCCGATCAGCAGGTCGGACTGCGAGCGGAAGTCCGCGACGCGGGTTTCCGCCGCCTTCACCCGCTCGCGCAGGTCGGCGATCTCGGGCTCCAGCCATTCGGTCGCGTCGGCGTTCGACTGCAGTTTGGCGGCGCGCTGCACCGCGAGATAGGCGTCGGCGATGGCGTTCGGCACGTCGGCCGCAAGCTTCGGGTTTTCCGAGGAGAACTCGATGACGATGACGCGCGAGCGCTCGACGCGGTAGACGCGCAGCTTTTCGCGCATCGTCTTGAGCACACGCTCCTCGGCCGCCAGTTCGCTCGGATCGCTCTTCAGGCCGGCCAGCACCATGACCCTGCCGATGAGCGACATTCCCGCCGCCTCGTCGAATTCCGGCAGTTTGCCAAGGTTGAGCTTGGCGGCGACCTGCTTCAGGAGATCGGTCGACGAAATGACCTCGACCTGGCTGGTGACGCCCTCCTCGTCGAGGATCGGCTTGTCGGCCTCGCCGGCCGGGTTGGGCCGGGTGAACACGGATTCGCGCGTCTCGATCAGGATCCGGGTCTCGGCGCGGAAATGCGGCGTGGCCAGCCATGCCAGCACGAAGGCCAGCGCCGTGATGCCGAGCGCCACGGCGAGAATGAGACGCCAGTCCCTGATGATGCTGGCAAACAACGTGCCGAGATCGACATCGACGTCGCTGCCCTTGATTCCGCTGCCCGTCATAGACCCACTCCGATACGCGATTGGCGAAATAGTAAACGCGTATGGTTTCCGGGGTGTTAAGGCGCCGACAGGTTTGCATTGATGTTGGGTCGGGCATTTTCGCCCCACCGGAGCGGCGACCATTCACAAGAGTCGCGCGGCTCGCAGCGCCTTTACCGGCCATTAACCCTAACGGGACGATAACAGGAGGGTAACAAGCGCGCCCGCCAGCACCGGTCGCACAGTCAAAGGTTCGTGTCCGGCCATGAAACGACGTCCCCTCGCCGCCATTTCCGCCGCGATCGCCTGTGCGCTCCTGGCCGGGTGCAGCAGTTATCGCCCGGCGCCCGCCGCCTTTCATGCGGCCCTGGCGGCGCCCTATCGGCTCGACGCCGCGGACCGGGTGCGCATCACCGTGTTCGAACAGGACGCGCTCACCAATACCTACAGCGTCGATCAGTCCGGCTACATCGCCTTCCCGCTGGTCGGGGCCATCGCCGCGCGCGGACGCTCGGCGCAGCAGCTCGAGGCCGATATCGCCGCCAAGTTGCGAAACGGCTTCCTGCGCGACCCCGACGTGTCGGTCGAAATCGATCGTTACCGGCCGATCTTCGTCATGGGCGAGGTCGGCTCGGCCGGCCAGTACTCCTATGTTCCCGGCATGACCGTGCAGAAGGCGATCGCGGCCGCCGGCGGCTTCACCGCGCGCGGCAACCAGACGACCGTCGACATCACCCGATCGGTCAACGGCAAGGTGATGACCGGCCGCGTCGTGACATCCGATCCGCTCATCCCCGGCGACACGGTCTATGTCCGTGAACGACTGTTCTGATCCGGCCACGGCGCGCAGGTGACGACATCGCTTCGCATCGTGCATTGCTTCCGGTCGCCGGTTGGCGGCATTTTCCGGCATGTGCGCGACCTCACGGAATACCAGGTCGCGGCCGGCCACAAGGTCGGCATCGTCTGTGGCTCGACCACCGGCGGCGAGTATGAGGACGGGCTCATCGCGCAGATCAGGGACAAGCTCGAGCTCGGTGTCCGGCGCACGCCGATCCAGCGCCACATCGGCCCCGGAGATGTCTTCGATGCCGTCAAGACATACAGCATAATCAAGGAATTGCAGCCGGATATCCTGCACGGGCACGGGGCTAAAGGTGGCCTCTACTCCCGTCTTTTCGGCTCGCTCTTGCGGGTATTCAGGTCTCGCGTATCCCGCGTTTACTCGCCGCATGGCGGCAGCCTGCACTATGACGAGGATACGACCACCGGGCGGTTGATATTCGGCGCCGAGCGCGTCCTCGACCGCTGCACGGACCACATCCTCTTCGTTTCGGCGTACGAGCAGGAGATCTTCCGACGCAAGGTTGGCGTTCCGAGGGCGCCGTCGAGCCTGGTCTACAACGGCCTGCGCAGCGAGGAGTTCGAGCCGGTCGCTCCGGTTCAGGGCGCGGCGGATTTTCTCTACATCGGCATGATGCGCGACCTGAAGGGACCCGATCTCTTCATCGATGCTCTGGCAACAGCCGAGGCGGCGACCGGACGCAGGCTTGCCGCGGTGATGATCGGCGATGGCGACGATCTGCCGTCCTACCGGGCGCAGGTCGCAAGGCTGGGACTCGCCGACCGCGTCACGTTCCGCCCGGCGATGCCGGCCCGGCAGGCCTTCGCCTTGGCGCGCAACATCGTCGTTCCGTCGCGGGCGGAAGCCATGCCCTACATCGTCCTCGAGGCGCTCGCCGCCGGCATGCCGATGATCGCGACAGCTGTCGGCGGCATTCCGGAGGTGTTCGCCGCCGGCTCACCCGCGCTGGTGGCGCCGGATGCGGCCGCGATCGCGGGCAAGATGACCGACCTGCTCGGCGACGAGGCGGCATGGCGGGCCCTCATGCCGGACGCCGCGTCGCTGCGCGCGCGCTTCGGTGCCGACGTCATGGCGAGAGGCGTCGAGCAGGCCTATTTCGCCGCCCGCGCCCGCTCGGCCTGACACCGGATGCCGACACGTCGAGGCAACCGACAGCTTGATGGAACGCTCTAAGGGTTTCTTAGCAGGTGACTGCTAGGACTTGGCTGCAGAAATGGCGGTCAGCCCATGAACGAAATCGACCCGAAACTTCGCTTTTCCCGCGATGCCGTCCAGCAGTTCCAGGACGACGCCAAGCAGAGCAAGACGCCGGCCGGGCTCAATCCCGTCGCCGAGCAGGTGGCCAGCCAGTACCGGCAGGACACCATGTCGCCGATCATGGTCTCGGGGACGATGCGCCTCGTCGAGTTCGGCCTGCTGATGCTCTCCGGCTTCCTGCTCTTCGGCTATTATGTCGGGTTTTCGACCCACCTCGCCTGGCACTATCCGGCGATCATCGTCGGCGCCTCGCTGACCACCGTCGTGCTGCTCGAGTTCACCGATTGCTACCAGATCGGCGCGCTGCGCACCCCTGTGGCCAATGCCGGGCGCATCCTGCTCGTCTGGTCCGGCACCTTCGCGCTGATGCTGCTCGCCGGCTTCTTCTACAAGATGACGTCCGAATTCTCGCGCGTCTGGTTCGCCGGCTGGTTCGGCACCGGGCTGTTTCTGCTCATGGCGTTGCGTCTCGTCATCGCGCGGATGATCCGGCGCTGGGCGCGCAACGGCATGATGGAGCGCCGCGCCGTCATCGTCGGCGGCGGCAAGGCCGCCGAGGTCCTGATCCGATCGGTCGAGGCGCAGCCTCACAACGACATTCGCATCTGCGGCATCTTCGACGACCGCGACGACAAGCGCTCGCCGCCGCTGGTCGCCGGCTATCCGAAGCTTGGCAATGTCGCCGAACTGATCGAGTTCGCGCGAATCGCGCGCATCGACATGCTGATCGTCTCGCTGCCGCTGACGGCCGAATCGCGCGTGCTGTCGCTTCTGAAGAAGCTCTGGGTGCTGCCCGTCGACATCCGGCTCTCCGCGCACTCGAACCAACTGCGCTTCCGGCCGCGCTCCTATTCCTACATCGGTTCCGTGCCGATGCTCGACATCTTCGACAAGCCGATCAACGACTGGGACTCCGTCGCCAAGCGCTGCTTCGACATCGTGTTCAGCCTCATCGGCATCGTCGTCCTTTCGCCGGTCATGCTGCTGACCGCCATCGCCATCAAGCTCGACAGCAAGGGGCCGATTCTGTTCAAGCAGAAGCGGCACGGCTTCAACAACGAGATCATCGAGGTCTACAAGTTCCGCTCGATGTATGCCGACAAGGCCGATCCGACCGCCAAGCAGGCCGTCACCAAGGGCGATCCGCGTGTCACCCGGGTCGGCCGATTCATCCGCAAGGCCTCGATCGACGAGTTGCCGCAGTTCTTCAACGCGCTGTTCGGCTCGCTGTCGCTGGTCGGGCCGCGCCCGCACGCGGTCGCCGCGCAGTCGCACAACCTGCTCTACAACGAAGTCGTCGACGGCTATTTCGCGCGCCATCGGGTCAAGCCCGGCGTCACCGGCTGGGCCCAGATCAATGGCTGGCGTGGCGAGATGGATACCGACGAAAAGATCAAGATGCGCACCGAATACGACCTCTACTACATCGAGAACTGGTCGCTGCTTTTCGATCTGAAGATCCTGCTGCTGACGCCGATCCGCCTGCTCGACACGGAGCACGCATATTGAGCGCGATCGCCGGCGAACTGCCGCGTCGCGCGGTCAACGCAAAGGCCATTGCCCTGGTTACCGCCTGGGCGGTGGCCTTCGGCGTCTTCCTGGCCGGCTTCGTCATCCGCGAGCCGGCGCCCTATGAGCTCTACATGGCGGGGCTGATCGCCGTCTGGGCGATGTTCGGCCTGCGCATCTCGCAAGGCATCCTGCCGCTGCTCGTACTGCTCGTCGCCTTCAACATCGGCGGCATGATCTCGCTGACCCAGATGTCCGACCTGATGCAGACGCCGCTCTACATCGCGGTGTCGCTGTTTCTCGCCTTCACGGCGGTCTTCTTCGCCTCCGTCGTCGAATCGCGGCCCGACCTCTATCCGCTCATCTTCCGGGCCTGGGTCGCGTCGGCGGTGGCTACCGGCATGCTCGGCATCCTGGGCTACTTCCACGCCTTTCCCGGCGCCGAGATCTTCACCAAATACGAACGCGCCGCCGGCGCCTTTCAGGATCCGAACGTGTTCGGTCCGTTCCTGGCGCTGCCTGCCGTCTACCTGCTTTACCGCATCCTGACCGGCAGTGCGGCCGATCTCGCGCGTTGCCTGCCGCCGCTGCTGATCATCGTGCTCGCCATTTTCCTGTCGTTCTCGCGCGGCGCCTGGGGACTGTTCGGCGTCAGCGCCGTGCTGATGACCGGGTCGCTCTTCCTGCGCAGCCAGAGCGGCGCGTTCCGCCTGCGACTGGCGATGATGAGCGTGGCGGCGTTCGCCATTCTCCTGCTCGCCATCGTCGTCGCGCTGCAGATTCCGGCTGTCGCCGACCTGTTCACCACGCGCGCCCAGCTCGTTCAGGACTACGACGGCGCCCGGCTCGGCCGCTTCGCGCGCTACACCATCGGCTTCACCATGGCGCTGGAACATCCGCTCGGCATCGGTCCGCTCGTGTTCGGCCAGATGCTCGGCGAGGACACCCACAACATCTGGCTGAAGGCGCTGATGGACTATGGCTGGCTCGGCTTCGCCGCCTGGCTCGCCATGATCGTCTGGACGCTCGGCGCCGGCTTCAGGATCCTGTTCCGCGACCGGCCGTGGCAGCCCTATCTGCTCTGCGCCTATCTGGTCTTCGTCGGCCATGTCGCGCTCGGCAGTTTCATCGACACCGACCACTGGCGGCATTTCTATCTGCTGCTCGGCCTCGTCTGGGGCGCCATCGCGCTGGAGCGGCGGCATGGGCAGACGCTTCGGCGCGCAGCCATCGCCAGGTGACGTCGCCCGCCGCGGCCAGGCGCTACGCCCTCGCGCCAATCTCCAAGAATCGCCGATGACGCACTTGCGCTAAGGCGTCCGAGAATATAGGGCTTCCAACGGCTCGGAGCGTAGCGCAGCCCGGTAGCGCACTTGACTGGGGGTCAAGGGGTCGTGGGTTCGAATCCCGCCGCTCCGACCATTGAAATTCCCCTCACCGTGGCCCATTTCGGCGTTATCCCTTGGCGCCGCCCCGGCGCCGCACGCTTCCCACCCGACGAAGGTCGATCATGGAAATTTTTACGGCCGAAGGCCTCACTGCGCTCCTGCAGGTGCTGGCGATCGATCTGGTGCTCGCCGGCGACAACGCCATCGTCATCGGCCTCGCGGCCGCCGGCCTGCCCAAAGACCAGCGCAACAAGGCGATCCTGATCGGCATCATCGCCGCCACCGTGCTGCGCATCGGCTTCGCGCTGATCACCACCCAACTGCTGTTGCTCGGACCCGGCCTCCTTGTCGCCGGCGGCCTGCTGCTGCTCTGGGTGTGCTGGAAGATGTGGCGCGAACTGCGCGTCTCGCAGGCCGCGGAAGACGCCGCGCACGAAGCGCTCCTCGACGAGGACCTCAACAAGGACGGCGTGATCGGCAACGGCGCGCCGCGCAAGACCTTCGCGCAGGCCGCCTGGCAGATCGTCATCGCCGACGTCTCGATGTCGCTCGACAACGTGCTGGCGGTGGCGGGCGCGGCCCGCGACCACCCGACCGTGCTGATCATCGGCCTGGCCATGTCCATCGCGCTGATGGGCCTCGCCGCGACCTTCATCGCGCGCCTGCTGCACAAGCACCGCTGGATCGCCTATATCGGCCTCGTGATCATCTTCTACGTGGCGCTCAAGATGATGTACGACGGCGCGGTCGACGTCTGGCCCGGTATCAGCCTGGGCGCCCTCGCCGGCTGGTGAGGACCGCCGCTATCTGACCTGGTCGAGCAGGCGCTTGCATTCGAGGAGGTCGAACAGGGCCTCCTGCAGCAATGCACGGTTGTCCTTCGACAATCGCGTGGCGCCCGGCGCCACGGGGCCGTCCTCTTCGGTCTTGCCGAGCCCGAAGAA
>JAUYMV010000567.1 GCA_030698645.1 Mesorhizobium sp. | reverse complement strand
ACAACCCGTTCAAGGCCGCCCTGTGGAGCACGGTGAGCGGCTTCACCAGTTTCGTCGCCCATGCCGGCGGTCCGCCCTACCAGGTCTATGCCCTGCCGCTTCGCCAGCGGCCCTCGCTCTATGTCGGCACGAGCGTGATCTTCTTCGCCATCGTCAATGCGGTGAAGCTGGTGCCCTATTTCGCGCTCGGCCAGTTCGACGGCACCAATCTCGCGCTCTCCGGCATCCTGATGCCCGTCGCGGTCGTGGCGACTGCAAGCGGAGCGTGGATCGTGCGCCGCATCAGGGCGGAGCTCTTCTATCCGCTCATGTATGGAATGGTGTTCGTCGTCTCGCTGAAACTCATCTGGGATGGCGCGCGCGAACTGTTGCCATGATGACGCGCCGCAGCGCGCGTGATTATGTAGCGTCAGGAGGAGCCGCATGACCAATCCCTATGAGACCGATCTCGACCGCAACCGGGCCAATCACCAGCCGCTGACGCCGCTGACCTATCTGGAACGGGCGGCTAGGACCTATCCCGACCAGACCGCGATCATCCACGGCGGTTCGAGGACGAGCTACCGGGATTTCTGGCGCCGGTCGCGCCAGCTCGGTTCGGCGCTCGCCAAACGCGGCATCGGCAAGGGCGACACGGTGACGGTGATGCTGTCCAACACGCCGCCGATGCTGGAATGCCATTTCGGCGTGCCGATGACGCAGGGTGTGCTGCACTCGCTCAACACCCGCCTCGACGCGGCGGTGCTGGCCTTCCAGCTCGACCATGCGGCGGCGAGGATCGTCATCGTCGACCGCGAGTTCTCCGCCGTCATGTTGGAGGCGCTGGCGCTGGCGACGGTGCGTCCGCTGGTCGTCGACTATGACGATCCCGACTACGCCTCGGACGCGCCCTATCCGAAGGGCGCGCGCATCGGCACGCTCGACTACGAGGCGCTGGTCGGCGAGGGCGATCCGGACTTCGCCTGGTCGATGCCCGACGACGAATGGGACGCCATCTCGCTCAACTACACGTCCGGCACCACGGGCAATCCGAAGGGCGTGGTCTACCACCATCGCGGCGCGGCCCTGATGGCCTACGCCAACACGGTGCATGCCTCGATGCCGCAGCATCCGGTCTATCTGTGGACGCTGCCGATGTTCCATTGCAACGGCTGGTGCTTTCCGTGGACGCTGGCCGTGCAGGCCGGCACGCATGTCTGCCTGCGCTGGGTGCGCCCGAAGGCAATCTACGACGCCATCGCCGATCATGGCGTCACGCATCTCTGCGGCGCGCCGATCGTCATGTCGGCGCTGATCAATGCGCCGGAGAGCGACAAGCGCGATTTCCCGCAGACGGTGCGGTTCAACACGGCGGCCGCGCCGCCGCCCGAAAGCGTGCTCTCAGGCATGGCGGATGCCGGCTTCGCGGTGACGCATCTCTATGGCCTGACCGAGACCTACGGCCCGGCCGTCGTTAACGAATGGCATGCCGGCTGGGACGCACTCGACAAGGGGGAGCGGGCTGCGAAAAAGGCGCGCCAGGGCGTGCGCTACGCCGCTCTCGAAGGTCTCACCGTCATGGACCCGGAGACGATGCTGGAGACGCCGGCCGACGGCGAGACGATCGGCGAGGTGATGTTCCGCGGCAATATCGTGATGAAGGGCTATCTGAAGAACAAGAAAGCCAGCGACGAGGCGTTCGCCGGCGGCTGGTTCCATTCCGGCGATCTCGGCGTCATGCACCCGGACGGCTACATCCAGCTCAAGGACCGCTCCAAGGACATCATCATCTCTGGCGGCGAGAACATCTCGTCGATCGAGGTCGAGGATGCGCTCTACAAGCATCCGGCCGTCGCGTCCTGCGGCGTGGTCGCCAGGGCCGACGAAAAATGGGGCGAGGTGCCGGTCGCCTATGTCGAGCTGAAGCCCGGCCGCGAGGCGACGGAAGCCGACATCATCGCGCATTGCCGCACGCTGCTCGCACGCTTCAAGGTGCCCAAGGCGATCCTGTTCTCCGAAATCCCGAAGACCTCGACCGGCAAGATCCAGAAGTTCCGTCTGCGCGAGATGGCGCGCGGGAGCTGACGGCACCGCAAGGCGGCGTCAGCTCCCGCACAGGTCAGGCTTCCGCCGGACCGCTCTGCCGCAGCCCGCCCAAAGTCAGCCCGACGCCGGCCAAAAGCACGGCCGCCATGGCGGTCAGGATGGCGATGTCGGCGACGGTCGGCTTCAGCACCATGTCGGCTACGATGATCAGCATCACGGTGTAGTCGAAACGCGCGACGCTCATGATCCGCCGGCCCTCTGCAAGCGCACCGGGCGTCAGGCCGTCCCGTGCGACCAGTGCCGCCATCCGGTCGGCGGTCGGCTTGAAGATCAGCGTTCCAACCAGGAAGGTCGCCGTGTAGCCAGCCAGTCCGATGATGATCCAGAGGTCGGAAAAGCCGACCCAGAACGAGCACATCACCAGCCCGGAGAGCAGCGTCAGCAGCGATGACGGCACCATCAGCTTGCCGCCGAGCTCGCCGGTCGCATGCATTGCCTGCATCGTTCCGGAGGTGTCCCCGGCGCGATCGGCGCGCACGGCCAGCAGCATCAGCATGAAGCCTCCGCCGAG
This sequence comes from Mesorhizobium sp., assembly GCA_030698645.1. Classification (GTDB taxonomy): domain Bacteria; phylum Pseudomonadota; class Alphaproteobacteria; order Rhizobiales; family Rhizobiaceae; genus Mesorhizobium_A. The sequence goes on along the minus strand of JAUYMV010000567.1, from coordinate 1,660 downwards.
CCACACGATGGCAGAGACCACATGGAGAAATTTCACTATCGAATACCAGTCCATTTGCTTTTTCCTCAGATTGCCGCGGGTCGGAGCGGACGATCTGTCCGGCAGGGCCTGGCGGCGAAGGAGCGGGCGGATATCACCGCCGGTGTTTCCGGATTGTGCCGCCGACGCCGGCGGCGGGTAACGCGGCGGGGGGCAAACACGGTGGAAGGCGGGTAATGGGCGCGCGGAGACGCAAACGCGAACTGTGCCGACATGGTACAGACGCGACCCGATGGCGACGATTTTCGCCGCCCGGTTAACCCTCCATTAAGCTTTATGAGCGTTTACTGTGCGCATCCAGTGATCTGGATTCTTACCGGGTGGTTGGAGCCACTCTGTTTGACGCCTCCCTGTTAAACTCCTGAGAGCCGCTTTCCGCGGCTCTTTTTTTTTCGTAGTGTCGGTCGCAGTCGCCCGGTCGCGCGCGTCCCTCGTTAACCTTTTGTTAAACATGGACTTGCCTTCGCCCGGTCGCGGGAGCATCCTTTATTCCCTGCCATGTGGGGGCAGGCGCGGGGATGCGGCTTCGTTTGGCCGTGCTGGCGTGAGTGATTGTGCAGGGGGTTGGTGGAATGAGCGAAGCTGGCATGGAGTGCGCCAAGACCATCAAGCTCGCCGAGCGCCGCGTCTTCTCTCCGTCGTTCAAGCCGCTCTATAACGAGGGCATGGGGCTGGTCGAACAGGCCGCCGAGTATCTTGACGGAGCCGGGCGCGCCGAGGCCAAGAAGCTGACACGGCTCGCCGCCACGCTCTACGCGGCGGAATCGATGCGCCTGACCACAAGGCTGATGCAGATCGCCTCCTGGCTGTTGCTGCAGCGCGCGGCGAATTCCGGCGAAATGACGCGCGACCAGGTCGCGGTCGAGAAATCCAAGGTTCGGCTCGACACGGCGTCCTCGCAGGAAAACGCGCCCGGCTGGGACGAACTTCCCGAAGCGTTCCGCGCGCTGGTGCGCCGCTCGCTCAATCTCCAGGCGCTGATCCGGCGCATGGACGACGAAATCTATGGCCTGGGCGCGCCGGCCGTTCCGCAGCCCGCCCGCCACCTCAATCCCGTCTCCGACCAGATCCTGCTGCTCAACACGGCTTTCGCGCGCGGCTGAGCCTGCGGCGACGCATGTTGCCGGTTTGTTCACAAATTGCTGGCAAGCCTGACGCAACAGCGTAAGGATGCGCCATGGCGGCAGCGATTCGCATCATCGGCATCGACCCGGGGCTTCGCCGCACCGGTTGGGGCATCGTGGAGTCGCTCGGCAACAGCCTGCGCTTCATCGCCTCCGGCACCGTGACATCCGACGACAAGGGCGAGCTCGCGGCGCGCCTCTGCCAGCTGCATGACGGCCTCGTCGATGTCATCGCGGCACACTCGCCCGGCGAGGCGGCGGTGGAGCAGACTTTCGTCAACGCCAATCCGACCTCGACCCTGAAGCTCGGCCAGGCGCGCGGCGTGGCCATGCTGGTGCCCGCGCGGGCAGGCCTCGTCGTCGCCGAATATGCGCCGAACGCGGTCAAGAAGGCGGTCATCGGCGTCGGCCACGGCGACAAGAAGCAGATCCACATGATGGTGCGGGTGCTGATGCCGAAGGCGGTGTTCGACGGCGACGACGCGGCGGACGCGCTG
>JAUYMV010000566.1 GCA_030698645.1 Mesorhizobium sp. | reverse complement strand
CCTCAGCCGGTCCGACCCGGGCAACAGACCTTCGCGTGGGTTGCGCATGGTGGCCACCACGTTCCAGCCGCGGGAATGAAAGTGCCGGGCGGTTTCCAGTCCGTAGCCGGACGAGCAGCCTGTGATCAGAATGGTCTTCATTGGTAGGCTCCAGATTTATGTTGACGCCGGAGAAATAGCCTCCACAATCCGGACTATCATCAATCAGAAATCCATATTTTGTTCGCAAGAGTCCGAAATGGCTGATCCGCTCTCACAAGTCATCGAACTTCTGCGACCGCGCGCGGTCTTTTCGAAGGGAATCAGTGGCGCCGGGCGCTGGGGGGTGCGCTATTCCAAATTCGGTCAGCCGGGCTTCTGCGCTGTTCTGGAGGGAGGTTGCCGGCTCGCGGTCGACGGCGAGAACCCCGTCACTCTGGAGGAAGGCGACTTCGTGCTGCTGCCGGCGACGCCGGCCTTCACGATGTCCAGCTTCGATCGAGCGACGCCCCGGCACATCGATCCCAACGTGACGCCGGCACCGACCGAGGAGGTTCGTCACGGCCGGCCCGACGGCCCCCCTGATGTCCGCCTCCTCGGCGGCTACTTCATGTTCGAGTCGCCCGATGCCGCGCTGCTGGTGTCGCTCCTGCCGGCGATGGTCCATGTGCGCGGGAATCGGCGGCTTTCGGTGCTGGTGCGCCTTGTCGGCGAGGAGGCGAGCGAGAACAACGCCGGTCGCGATCTCGTTCTCGCGCGTCTCGTCGAGATCCTGCTGATCGAGGCATTGCGAGCGACCCAGGGGAAGGACGCACCGCCGGGACTCCTGCGCGGGCTAGCCGACGGGCGCATCGCCGAAGCATTGCGGCAGGCCCATGGCGATCCGGAGCGGCCTTGGACCGTGGCCGAACTCGCGCGCGAGGCCGGCATGTCGCGGTCGGCCTTTTTCGACCGCTTCACACGCACGGTCGGGCTGCGGCCCATGGAATACCTGCTGGCCTGGCGCATGGCTGTGGCAAAGGACCTTCTGCGCGGCAGGGCCATCGGGCTGGACGAGGTCGCCAGCCGAGTCGGTTATGGTTCCGCCAGCACCTTCAGCACCGCGTTCAGCCGTCACGTCGGGGAGCCGCCGGGTCGCTATGCGCGCAGCCATATGCGAAGGGCAGACCCGAACTGGAGCCACCCTCGGAAGCAAGGACCCGACAACCCACAACAAGCCAGCCGCATCCCCTTGATCCGGCCATCAAATCGAGATTGAGTGGCGCACCGGACAAGGCAGAGGGAGACACGCCATGGCCAAAGGCCAGATGAAGAGCAACAAGGAAACACGCAAGCCGAAAAAGGATGCAAAGAAGCCGGGGGCCGCCGCCGCGGCGGCGCTGCCGAAGGTCGAGCCGCTGCGCGCCGGCAAGATCAAGAAGGAAAAGTAGCCGGCAGACGAACCAAAGCCGCACGCGAATCTCGCGATCCTGCGTGCGGCAATTCGTAATCGTTCAGCGAACGGCGGGGCCGCCGGTGACGCTCAGGCGGTGCGGCGGGTGCCGCTGCGACCCTTGCGCGCCGCATAGCGCGCGTCACGCTTGGCCTTGCGCTCGGCCTCTTCCGCCAGATAGCGCGCGACCCGCTCGCTTTCCTCTGCGGCGCTGGCTTCAGACTCGGCCTTTGCGGCGATTTCGGCGGCGATTCGCGCTTCCTCGTCGATGCGTGCCTTTTCGGCACGCTCCGCCGCTTCGCGGGCCAGCTTTTCCTGCTTGGCGATTTCCTTTTCCCGGGCACGCAGTTCGCGCGCCTCGAGAATGGCCTTTCGCTCCTGCTGACGAGCGATCATCTCCGGATCGTCGGCACTCGGCTTCGACTTGAAACGTTCGAGCAACGCCTTCTTGGCCTCGTTGGCCGCGCCACGCCGTTCGTTGAAGTCCTTTTCCTTGTATATTGCCACTTATTGCGTCTCTCTTACGGTCGGATTGCGCCGCTTACATACGCCGGAAAGGCTAGAGTTCAAGCCAGAAAACGCCTTTGCGTCGGAGTTTTCGGCGGCGATGCGAAAAAGGCGCACGCGATTTGCGCGCATCCGCGCGGGAAACCGGGCGCATGTCGGGGCGCCATACCCCGACGACAGGTCGGCCAATCCTTGGTCCACACGACGGTTGCCCATTCCATCGCGGGGCCCTTCTTCCTATATCGGGATCATGACCTTGCTCTCCGTTCTCGACCTCGCTCCCATCGTCGAAGGCAGCGACGCCAGCCAGGCGCTCGCAAACACGCTCGACCTCGCTCGACACGCCGAGCGTCTCGGCTATCGCCGTTACTGGCTGGCCGAGCATCACAACATGCCCGGCATCGCAAGCGCCGCGACCTCGGTCGTCATCGCCCATGTCGCGGCTGGCACCTCGACCATCCGGGTCGGCGCCGGCGGCATCATGCTGCCCAACCATGCACCGCTGATGATCGCCGAACAGTTCGGCACACTCGCAGCCCTTCACCCGGGGCGCATCGATCTCGGCCTCGGCCGGGCGCCCGGCACCGACATGGCGACCGCACGCGCGCTCAGGCGCAATCTCGACGCCGGCGCCGACAATTTTCCGCAGGACGTGGTGGAACTGATCAACTATTTCGCGCCGGCGGAGCCCGACCAGCGCGTCCGCGCAGTGCCCGGCGAGGGCCAGAAGGTCGAGTTCTGGATTCTCGGTTCCAGCCTATACGGCGCGCAACTCGCCGCCATGCTGGGCCTGCCCTACGCTTTCGCGTCGCACTTCGCTCCCGCCGAGATGGAGCATGCGCTCGAACTCTACCGCACGCGTTTCGAACCTTCGGCGTTCCTCGCCAAGCCGCACGCCATGCTCGGCCTCAACGTCTTTGCGGCGGAAACCGACGCGGAAGCGCAACTGCTCTTCTCCTCGCTGCAGCAGGCTTTCGTGCGCATCCGCACCAATCAGCGCGGCAAGCTGCCGCCGCCGATGGAGAACTATGCCGAAACGCTGGATCCAATGGCCCGCGCCATGATCGACCAGTCGCTTTCGGCGGCCGTTGTCGGTTCGCGCGAAACCGTGCGCAAGGGCGTCGAGGCCTTCATCGCGCGGACGGGAGCCGACGAATTGATGGTCACCGCGCAGATCTTCGACCACCGGGCCCGGGTACGGTCTTTCGAAATCCTCGCGGACGTTCATCGGGAACTTTCCGAGGCGGCATAGCGCTCAATCCGCCTAATAGCCTCTTTTCGGGAACCTCCGTCCGACGTCGGCGTTATGGCGATGGCCTCGGCATGCGTGACAGGTCATGCTCGCCTGTAGCCGGGGAAGTGTTTAATGAATGTCGAGAAGCCTGTTGTCGTTCCAGCGGCGCCCTTGCCCGAACCCGTCGAAGCCTGGCCGAGCGTTCGTGGCCTGCTGCTCGGCATCTTCGGCATTCTCCTGTTCTATTCGCTCTATTTCGCGCGTGAGTTCTTCGTGCCGGTCGTCCTAGCCTTCCTTTTCGCGCTCACACTGACGCCGATCGTTCGGTGGCTGCGCAAGCGCGGGATCCCATCGGCGGTGTCGGCGGTCCTACTCGTCCTCGTTACCGCGTCGACGCTTGGTCTGTCGGGCTACCTTCTCAGCGGCCCAGTCACCGACCTCGCCAATGACGCGCCACGCATCGGCTACGAAGTGCGCGAGAAGCTCTCGACGCTGCGCGGCCCCATCGACCGCCTGTTGCGCATTTCCGAGGACATCGAAAGCGCTACCGAGACGGCTGCCGACAGCGACACCCAAAAGGTCGTGCTGCAGCAGCCCGGTATCGTCTCTCGCGCGGCCGGCAACCTGCTGAGCGCGGGGACGACGATTGCCATCACCCTCGTGCTGACCATCTTCCTGCTGGCGTCGGGGACGATGTTCTATGAGAAGATCATACAATCCTTCTCGCG
>JAUYMV010000565.1 GCA_030698645.1 Mesorhizobium sp. | reverse complement strand
CCAGCCCGGGCCTGGCCGAACGTGCCGCGGCCCTGCGCCACCGCATGCGCCCCGGCTGGGCCCATCCCCATGCCGGTTTCGAGGAGACCCGACCGCGCAGCCTGCCTCTCAAGGCCAATCCGCACATGCATATGCTCGAGGCGAGCATGGCCTGGCTGGAGGTCGCGCCGGGCCTTGGCTGGGAGGCGCTTGCAGATGAAATCGCCGAATTGTGCCTCGCCCGTTTCCTGACGCCCGGCGAGGGTGCCTTGCGCGAGTATTTCGACGGCGACTGGCGCCCGCTCGCCGGGCCGAAGGAGAGTGTCGTCGAACCCGGTCACCAGTTCGAATGGGCGTGGCTGCTAATCCGCTGGGGCCGCTGGCGGCAACGCCCGGACGCCATCGCCGCGGCGCGTCGCCTGATCGACATCGCCGAGGCAAGCGGCGTCGATCTGGAGCGCGGACTGGCCATCAACGAGTTGAACGCGGATCTGACGCCGCGTGACAGTCTTGCGCGACTGTGGCCGCAGACCGAGCGCATCAAGGCGTTTGTGGCATTGTCGATGGTTGCGGTCGATTCCGAGGAGCGCACCGCCGCATGGGGGAAAGCCGCCGCCGCCGCCGCCGGCCTGCGCCGTTTTCTCGACCATCCCGTGTCCGGCGCGTGGTGGGAACATATCGGCGCAGATGGAGTTCCACTTGTCGAGCCGACACGTGCCTCCAGTCTCTACCATTTGACCTGCGCGATTGCGGTCATGGCACTGGGGTTGCAGTTCGAATAGGGTTGCCACGAGTCGGACTGGCCGCCAGCGCCGCGCACGACCTTGCCTCGAGATATGGAAGCAACAGACAATGGCCCTTCTGCACATCGATCCGACGACCAGTTTCGACGCGATGGATGAAGGCGAATTGTCGGCGCTGCTGCTGAAATGGGCCTCGACTGACGAACGTCAGACGATGAGCGACAGCGAAATCCAGACCTACATGAACACCGTCATTCCCCGCGCTTTGTTCTTCAAGAACCTGCCGATGAATGCCAGGGTGCTGGATCTCGGCGCCGGAGATGGCGGTCTGTCGGTCTACAAGGAATGGCCGATCCCGGCGCGCAAGGACGTCAAGATGTACGCCCTGTCGCTCGAATGGACAGAGAGGTTTGAAAAATACGAAGCCGTCGAACTCGGCGATTTCGAAAAGATGGACCCGGATTTTGGCGGCGTCCGATTCGACGGTGTCGTCTGCGCGCATTTCATCGAGCACATGACTTCGATCGACCACACGCTCGATTATCTGGACAGGCGCATCGCGCCTGGCGGCCGCATGTATTTCGAATGGCCGCACGCCGCGTCGAAGCGGTTGCCGAAGCGGCAGTCTTTCATCGACGTCGGGCTTCCGACATTCACCACGAATTTCTTCGACGACCAGACCCATGTGGACACTTGGCAGATGAGCGACGTTGCCGCCGGCCTTGCGGAGCGCGGCTTTCAGATCGAATCTGCCGGCCGGACCTACATGCCCTATCTTGCGGATGCTTTGAAATCGATCGCGCGTCGAAACAACGATATCGTCTGCGGCACTTTCGCCATCTGGCTGAAGACCGGTTTCGCCCAATACCTGGTTGCGACTAAAGTGTAGTCGGGTTCACCATTCAGAAGTAATGGAATGGCAGACATTGACAGAACATAGACGTTCAGCGCCGACATCCAGGAACTACGCGGATTCGGCGCAACTCCATCGCTATGCGCTTTGCCGTGACCATGTCGCGGGCGCAGTTGTACTGGAGCTGGGATGCCGTGACGGTTCGGGAGCGGCGCTGCTTGCCGAGGCGGCGCTGAGCGTCACCGCCGTCGATGTCGATCCCGTGAAGATCGCGGCAGCGCACCGTCGGCATGCCCGGGACGAGAGGCTCGTCTTCGTGGAGGCCGATGTCCGTGCCCTGCCGATGGCCGACGGGAAATTCGACGTGGTCGTCGCTCTCGGCTTGCTCGACCGGATCCCGGAGGCGGATCGCGTCGTTGACGAGATCCGCCGCGTCCTCAAATCGGGCGGCCTGGCGGTGGTCTCGATGGACGTCGGGGACGAATCGACGGTCGCCCACGCGGAGGACGTTTCCCTGGCGCTCGGGCGCTGCTTTCGGCACGTGGAGACGTTTGCCCAGCGCTCGGCGGTCGCGTCGTTCATGGCGCCTGAGAACGTCGAGGCGAGGGAACCCAATCACGCCGCCTATCGCGGGTTTCGTCCGATCCTGCGCAAGGGTTCGCGCCGGCCCGGTATAGAAGCCGGTGTGGTGGCGTTGGACCACCCGCAATCCCTGATGATGTTCTGCAGCGACCAGCCGGTTGACCGGCCGGCCGAACTGCACTCGGTGTTCGTGGCGAACGCCGACGAGCCTCGTGGCGGGTGGTCGAAACCGCTGCTCGAGATCGAGCGCCTGCGGGAGATCGTCGCGGCGCGTGAGCGCGATGCGCGCAGCGCGATGGCGGCGTCCGACGGGCTGTTGGCGGCGAACAGGGCCCTGCAGAACATGGTGGCCCGCCTCGACGCGGAGCTCTCCAGGGCGGCCGCCATACCCGCCGCGCACGATAGCCTCGGCGGGCAGGATGGACTGACATCCGAGGGACTTCAAACGATCGCCAGCCTGACAGCGCGGCTCAATGGCACACCTGTTTCCCCCGACCTGCCGGCAATCGCCGACGCCTTGAACCAGGCGACGCTGCGCCTGCAGGCCAGCCAGGCGGCTATCTCCGGGCTCGAGCGCGACCTTGAAGCCCAGCGTCGGGATCGCGACGACGAAGGCCGAAGGGTAAGGGTTGAAGCCGCACGTGACATGGCCTCGCGCCGCGCGGGCCAGGATTCTCCCGACCGCGGCAGCCAGGCGACGCTCTGGAAGGCGGCGGCCTTTGCCGTGGATCAGGTCGAGCTTTCCGCGCGCCTGGAAATCCAGACGAAACAGGCTGCCCTGCTGGCGACGAAGGTGAAGGAGGCGCAGGAAGCCGCCAGGGTCTCGCTCGAAGCCCAGTCCGCGCTGCGCGCGCAAGCCGAGAGCAACGCCGTCAAGGCGGCCATGCTTGCGCTCGACAGCAATGTGCAGCGCGATCTGACGCGGGCGACCCTCGCCGTCCGCCGCCAGCTGCCGCCACTGGCCGAACTGCCGGCGATCCATGCCGGACGGTTGAGTTGGGCGGACAGCCGGCTGCTCCGCGAACTCCATCTTTTCGATGCCGATTGGTATGCCGGGCAGGTCGGCGGGCTCAAGCCGAAGCAGGCGCTCGCGCATTTCCGCGGCCGTGGCCTGCGGCAAGGCCGCGATCCGCACCCGTTCTTCAATTCCCGCTGGTTCGCCGCGCGTCATCCGCAGATCCAGAACGGCCTGGCGCCGATCCTTGCCTACCTTCGCCACCCCGATCGCGCCGCTTTGTCCCCACACCCGCTGATCGACATCGAGTATTACCTCGATCGCTATCCCGACATCCGCAAGTCGGGCATGAACCCGACGCTGCATTTCGCCTATTTCGGCGACAGCGAACGCCGCTCGCCGCATGTGCTGATCGACTTCGACTGGATCGAGAGCACCTGGCCGCGGGCGCAGGCCGAGGCGTTCACACTCAGGCGCTACCTCGCGGAGCCGGCATTGTTCCGGCTCTCGACGCACCCGCTGTTCGATCCGGATCATTACCTCGGCCAGAATCCCGACGTCGAGACGCTCGGGGTCAACCCGCTCTTCCATTATCTCGCCCAGGGCTGGCGGGAGGGCCGCTCGCCCAATCCGGGCTTTGAAAATGACTGGTACCTGGCCGACAATCCCGGACTTGTGCGATCCGGCCAGAACCCTCTCGTGCACTACGTCTTGCATGGCGCGGCGGATCGGCGCCGACCCAATCCGGTCTTCGATCCGGCCTACTACCTCGATCAGTATCCGGACGTCGCCCAGGCGGGGATGGACCCGCTGCGCCACTACCTGACGATCGGATGGCGCGAAGGGCGGCGCATCGCGGCGGACATCGACAACGATCTGGCAATGGCCGGCATCGCCGACCCGTCGAAGCCGCTGGCGCTTCTGGCGCACCTCCTGGGTCGTGACCAGCAGCCGCGGCCGCCCGTTCCCGCCATGGCTGTCGCGCCGGACGAGGCCTGGCCGCCTCCGGCCCGCAACGGCTATTGGATGCCGAAGCGTCTGCATGAATATGTCGCGGAGCGCTTCGGCCGGCGCCAGTTCGACACCTGCCGCTACCTGTTCTCGGTCATCGAGCTCTACAAGAACGATCCGGAGGCGTTTGCATCGTCGGCCGACATGGCAATCCTGCTGAAGCGCGCACGGGAGCTTTCGGCGGCGCGCGGCGCCGAGGAGCCTGCGGCCTCCATCGTCATTCCCGTCTACAACAACATCCTCGATACGCTGACATCGATCGTCTCCTTGCTCGAAACCGCGCCGTCGACGCCTTTCGAGATACTCGTCGGCGACGATTGCTCGACCGATTCCACCGCGCAGACGACCGGCGCCATCGGCGGTGTCGTCCGCCATGTCCGCCACGCCCGGAACCTCGGCTTCCTGCACAATTGCAACGAGACCGCGCGCCTTGCGCGTGGACGCGTGGTCGTCTTCCTGAACAACGACACCATCATGCTCCCCGGATGGCTCGATGCGCTGATGCTGTGCTTCGAACGGGACCCGCGCATCGGCTATGCCGGATCGAAGCTGATCAACTGGGACGGCTCCCTCCAGGAAGCCGGCGGAATCTTCTGGGCCGACGGGTCGGCATGGAACTTCGGACGCGGCCAGGACCCTGGCCTGCCCGAGTTCAACTATCTGAAGGACGCCGACTATTGTTCGGGCGCGTCGATCGCGGTGCCGGTTGACCTCTGGCGCGAGCTCGGCGGCTTCGATCCGATCTACGCGCCGGCCTATTGCGAGGACTCCGACCTGGCGTTCCGGGTTCGTGCCCGCGGCTATCGCACCGTCTACCAGCCGGCATCCGAGCTCGTGCATCACGAGGGCCGCAGTCACGGCCGCGACCTGGCATCCGGCACCAAGGCCTACCAGGTCGCGAACCAGCAGACATTGTTCGAGCGCTGGAAGGATACCATCGCGGCGGAGAATCAGCCGAACCCGGAACGCCTGTTTGTCGCGCGTGACCGTTCCGGCGGACGCCCGCACATCCTGATCGTCGACCACTACGTGCCGCAGTGGGACCGCGATGCGGGATCGCGCACGATGTACCACTACATCCGCCTGTTCGTGGAACGCGGATTCCAGGTCACCTTCTGGCCGGACAATCTCAACTACGACGAGACATATGCAAGAGTGCTGCAGGGCTTAGGCGTCGAAGTGCTCTACGGCCTCGCCTATCTCGACCGGTTCGAGCAGTGGTTGCGCGACAACGGCCGCTTCATCGACTACGTGCTCTTGAGCCGCCCGCATGTCGCGATCAAGTATCTCGGCCACGTCCGCGCGCACAGCACGGCCAGGATCATCTATTACGGGCACGACCTGCACTTCCTGCGCATTCTCGCGCAGAACAAGCTGGCCCCTTCCGACGACCTGCTCGCCAGCGCGGCGACGATGAAGGAACTCGAGCTCTCGATCTGCGCCGCGGTCGACGTATTCCTCTTTCCGAGCCGCGAAGAAATCGAGGCCGTCCGCGCCGAGGCCGGGGCCGATCTCGTCGGCGAAAACATCCCGATGAACGTCTTCGACTCGTCCGAAGTCGAGCGGTTCGATCTGGCCCGGCTGGCGGTGCGCAACCGCAAGACCCTGCTTTTCGTCGGTGGCTTCAATCATGCGCCCAACATCGATGCGGTACGCTGGCTCGTCGGGGACATCCTGCCGGTCGTCCTGGCCGCCGATCCATCCTTCGAGCTGCTGATCGTCGGGTCGAACCCGCCGCTCGAGTTCGAGGCGCTCGCCGGCCCCAGGGTCCGACTGCTGGGCCGCGTTTCCGACGAACAGCTCGCCGAACTCTACGCGATGGCCGGCGCCGCGGTGGCGCCGCTGCGCTACGGCGGCGGCGTCAAGGGCAAGGTCATCGAGGCGCTGGCAAAGGCCGTGCCGATCGTCGCCACCAGCTTCGGAGTTCAGGGCATTCCGGACGCCGGCGGCTTCATCGCGGTGGCCGACGATGCCGAGGCCTTCGCGAAAGCCATCCTGGCGCTGGCCAACGAGGACCTGACCTCGCTTGGCCGGCGCGTGCGACGGGGCATCGATTTCATCATTGGGACCTACTCGCTCGAAGCCGCTTCCGCTAAGCTGCAACCTTTCATCCCGGAACTGGGAGGCGCGTGCGCCGCCGCCCTGGGTTCGGAACAGGCCGGCAATCGCGCGGCGGAGTAGGCAGTCCGGCCATGAATACCCGATCGTCGGCCGTTTCGGCGGGGCGGACTCGATGAACGGCGCGGTGATCGGCATTTTGCGACGGGTGTTCGATAGCCAGCCCATGCGCTTTGTCATGGCGGGCGTGCTGAACACGGCCTTCGGCTACACCTTGTATCTCATCGGGCTTCAACTCGGCTTCGCGGCGGAAGTCGCGCTCGGCATATCGGTGTTTATCGGCGCTTTGTTCAACTATTTCACCACCGCGCGCTACGTCTTCAACCACGCAGCAATGAACTTCATGCCGCGCTTCATTGCGGCCTATGCGGTTATCTATGGACTCAACGTACTGGCGCTGCGTGGCCTGATACTGCTCGGACTGAGCGCCGCGCTGGCCCAGGGGCTGCTCCTGCCGGTAGCGGCGGCCGCCTCATACCTGATCTTCAAGTTCGTGGTCTTTCGAAAGCCGACAGGGTCGTAGCGCGCCGGCTGCCTGTCTCGGAGGGAAGATTTCATCCCGGGCTCAGGAATTCCGTCATGATTTCATTGACGGTGAAATGCACGCCGAACGAAGGCGGCGTCGGCGACCAGTCCGTCGGCAGCGCGGAGGGGCGAAAGCTCATGTGGCGGGCGTTCGAGGGGGCCGCGTCGAATTTCAGGAAAAGACGCCGCTGAAGCTTGCTTTCGATGAGTCGCACGATCTCGTGCATCGACGTCGGTTTGCCGCTTGCCAGGAGATATGTCCGTGCGCCGCCGGCGTCGGGACTCACGCGGTTCTCGACCACCTTTCCAGCGATGAACCGGCCGACATCCTGGACGAAGACATAATCGCGCAGCGTGTTGAGGTCGCCGAAGATGCGCGTCGTGCGGTTGTTGATCGCATTGCCGACCAGCGTGGATATCAGACCGGCCCGGCCGCCGCTCTTGTAGCCGTAGACCGAACTCGGGCGGTAGATCGACACGGCCGTCTCCCCCGGGAGCGCGAGAAGCCGGCGCTCCTGCTCCAGCTTGACCGCGCCATAGGGACGCTGCGGGTCGGGCTTGCTGTCCGTGCCGACCAGCCTCTGGCCCTCGAACAGGCCGCCTGCCGAACTGACCAGGTGAAACTCATGCCGCGCATCGGGAAATCGGACGGAAAGCCTGGTCGCGATGGCCAGCACGCTGTCGAAGGCCGCCAGATCTCCATCAAACTCCGCCGCGGACGCCTGGAAGCCGCCTTTCCCCGCCGCCCAGACGATGTCGATCGTGGTCCGCGACAGGTCCCCGCCTTTGGCCCCGTTGGCCAGCAGGTGACCCAGGTAATCGACGATCGCCGCGCCCTGTTCGTCCCTCGGACCGTCGGCCTCCCATGCGAACGCCATCGTCCGGCCATGCGCGGAGGTCCGCTTTTCGATCGACGACAGGATCGCCGACCCGACGAGGCCGAGGCCGAACAGTGCAACCGCGTGCCGGCCGCCTTCCGATGCGCCTGAGGTGCACCAGTCGAGGACGATCATCTGGCGGCGGCCTGGAAATAGTCGCGCACGATGCGGTCCGAAGCCCGGTCCACGGTGAAGAACAACGGTCGGCCATTGGAACGCAGCATCAATGTCGACATGTATTCCATGACCAGGCCCAGCATGAGTGTGATCAACCCGCCGAAAAAGCTGACCGTCAGGAACAGGGACGTCCAGCCGACGACAGCCATCGAGCTCGGGTAGAGGATCTTCGAGACGAGGATGCCAAGCGTCGCGAACATGGACACGACCACCACGGTCAGTCCGAGCAGCGCGCCCAGCCGGAGGATTTTCAATTGGCCGGTGAAGACCAGGCGCCGCGCATGCGAGATGAGCGTTCGTATGCGATAACCGCTCTTGCCCGTCCGGATGTAGCGCTCGTCCTTGAGATCCATGGCAAGCGGATGCACCCGCTCGGTGAACCAGGACAGGACGATATCGAAATAGGTGTCGTGCGAACACACGCTGGCGGCGGCCCGCGCCACCGAGCCGCGCACGAGGCGGAAACTGTTGAAATAGGAAATGTTCTTGTTGCCGGAGAGCCATGCGATGAGGCGCTTCGTGCTGCGCGAACTCATGTCGCGGCTCAAGGTCTGGTGCACGCTCGATTTCGCCTGCGCATAGATGATGTCGCCGCCCGCCTCGACGGCTTTCCTGAGCATGTCGGGTATCCGCTCCGGCGGGTGTTGCAGGTCCTCGTCCAGCGTCACGACCCAATCGCCCGAGCTGTGCAGGATTCCGGCGATCGTCGCGGCGTGCTGGCCGCTGTTGCGTGAGAGATGCAGCGACACAACCCAGGCATGGGTCGCCGCCAGTTCATCGGCAAGTTCCGCCGAGCCGTCGGTCCCGCAGTCGTCGACCAGGATCACTTCGGCAAGTTCCAGCGGCGCCCCATCGGCGGCCCACTGGGACCGAAGCGTTTCGAACCCGCCGATCAGGCGCTCGAGATAGGCTTTTCCGGCATAGACGGGGACCACCGCGCTGACGGAAACGCGCTGCAATGCGTGGGTCTGGTCAATCGTCTTGGTCATCTGTGCCGGTTCCGGAATGTCAGTGTCGGTGTAGCACGCGCGCCGTGTCGCTCAAGCGGTCGCCTTGACATAGTATTGCGCGCCGACCGGCAGCAGGGAGAATGCCCGGTCGACCGTGCGAAGAAGGCGGTTCGCGGCGGGAATCGTCAAGATATGGCGTGCGGTGACATCGGAGAAACCGGCGCCCGACAGGAGTTCCTTGGTCTTCGCCGGGCGCAACAGAACGGCGTTCCTGTCGAAAACGCAGTCCGTCACGATGCGACGGGTCAATGGATTGAAGGGATTGTGCTCGAAAACCACAGCCAGGCCGCCGGGCTTCAGGATGCGCCGCATCTCGCTGGAAAATTGCTGCCACTGGGTCGCCGGCACATGATGCATGACGCAGATGGTGAAAG
>JAUYMV010000180.1 GCA_030698645.1 Mesorhizobium sp. | reverse complement strand
GGCGGCGGCGACGAGGCCGTCGGGGTCGATCTTGAAGCGGGTGGTCTGGCGGCGGTCGAGCCAGACCCAGCCTTCGCCGGCCGGCTCCAGGTCGCGGTAGTCGCGCATGACGTTCCAGGCGGTCAGCACCGAGAGCGGGTTCACGTTGGCGATGAACTCGCGCACATAGGCGTTGGCCGGGCGCAGCACGATGTCTTCCGGCGGGCCGGACTGGACGATGCGGCCGCCCTCCATGATGGTGATGCGGTTGCCGATCTTGAGCGCCTCCTCGAGATCGTGGCTGACGAAGATGATGGTCTTCTTCAGCGTCTTCTGGAGCTGCAGCAGCTCGTCCTGGAGTTTTGTGCGGATCAGCGGGTCGAGCGCGGAGAAGGGCTCGTCCATCAGCAGGATGGGGGCTTCGGTGGCAAACGCGCGCGCCAGGCCGACGCGCTGCTGCATGCCGCCGGAGAGCTCGTGCGCGTATTTGCCGGCCCACTGGTCGAGATTGACGAGCTTGAGCTGGCGCATGACGCGCTCCTTGCGCTCTGGCTCGGGAACGCCGGCCAGTTCGAGGCCGAGGCCGACATTTTCGGCGACCGTGCGCCAGGGCAGGAGCGCGAACTGCTGGAAAACCATGGCGACGTTGGTCTGGCGCATGTGGCGCAGCGTCGTCGCGTCGCAGGTGACGATGTCGACCATGCGGTCGCCATCCTTGACGAGGACGGCGCCGCGGGAGACGACGTTGAGCCGGTTGACGGCGCGCAGCAGCGTCGACTTGCCGGAGCCCGACAGGCCCATCAGGACGGAAATCTCGCCTTCCTCGACGGTCAGGTTAGCGCCGGCGCAGCCGAGCACGTTGCCGGTCTTTTGCAGAATCTCCTGCCGGTCGGCGCCGGCGTCGAGCATGGCGAGCGCGGCCTTCGGATTGTCGCCGAACATGATGTCGACATTCTGGAAATCGACGGCGACGCTCATTTGACGCCTCCCATCTTCACGCGGGAGATGCGGTCGAGGATGATGGCCAGAACGACGATGGCAAGGCCGGCCTCAAGGCCGAGCGGGATGTTGACGGTGTTGAGCGCGCGGACGACCGGCTTGCCGAGGCCGTTGGCGCCGATCAGCGCGGCGATGACGACCATCGAGAGGCAGAGCATGATGCATTGCGTCAGGCCGGCCATGATGGTGGGCAGCGCTGCGGGAAGCTCGACCTTCCACAGAAGCTGGCGTTTGGTCGCGCCGAAGGCTTCGCCGGCCTCGATCATGGGCCTGGGCACCGAGGTGATGCCGAGATAGGTGAGCCGGATCGGCGCGGGCGCCGCGAAGATGACGGTGACGATGAGGCCGGGCGCGACGCCGAGGCCGAACAGGATCAGCACCGGGATCAGGTAGACGAAGGTCGGCATGGTCTGCATCAGATCGAGCACCGGATTGAGCACGCGCCAGGCGCGCTCGTTGTGCGCCGCCCAGATGCCGACCGGGACGCCGATGGCCATCGAGGCGGCGGCCGCCGCGACGACCAGGACGATGGTCTCGACGGTCTCCTTCCAGAGACCCTGGTTGACGATGAAGAGCAGGCCGATGGCGACGACGATGGCGAGCTTCCAGCTCTTCTGCAGATACCAGGAGAGGCCGGCGATCGCCGCGACGACGGCCAGCGGCGGGAACCAGAGCAGGATGCCGATCATCCCGGTGAGGAGGAAGGTGACGCCGTTGGCGATGGAATCGAAGACGAATTCGAAATTGGTGGTGAGGAAGTCGAAGAACTGCTTGCCCCAGCGCCCGACCGGAATCTTGACGCTCGAAATCCACGCGGTAACCGGATCCATGATTGTCGCCCCCTTCTCGGACAGGGCGCGATTGGTCGCGTCCCCCTTCTCGTCGAAGCACCCCCCTCTGGCCTACCGGCTATCTCTCCCTCAAGGGGGGAGATTGGTCGCGTCGCCGGAGTGCCTGATCTCCCCCTTGGGGGGAGATGCCCGGCAGGGCGGAGGGGGGTATCGAAGTGCTACAGCGCCGCCTTGACCGCCGCCATGGCGTCGCCGCCGTCGAGCGTGGTGACGCCGGCGAGCCAGGGCGTCAGCGTGTCGGGGTTGGCGGCGAGCCAAGCCTTGGCGGCCTCTTCCGGCTGCTTGCCGTCGTTCAGGATGGCGCCCATGATCTCGTTCTCCATCTCGAGCGAGAAGACCATGTTCTTGAGCAATGCGCCGACGTTCGGGCATTCGGTGGCATAACCGGCGCGGACGTTGGTGGCGACGGTGGCGCCGCCGAAGTCCGGGCCGAACACGTCATCGCCGCCCGACAGATATTTCATGTCGATGTTGGCGTTC
>JAUYMV010000557.1 GCA_030698645.1 Mesorhizobium sp. | reverse complement strand
CGACCAGCGGCGGCCCTTGTGGATGGTCTGCTCCATCGGACCAAAACCTTCCTGCTTCGATCCGTTGTAGTCGTCGGTCGTCTCGAAGCCGGCCTGGCGACCTGCCTCGACGAAGGCATGGTAGAGCGGATTGAGGCGCGTGCCGCGCTGGACGTGCAGCGGCCCGTCGGTGCCGCGCCAGCCCTCCTCGCCGCCATGCGCATGCTCCATGCGCTTGAAGTAGGGCAGCACGTCGGCAAATCCCCAGCCCGCCGCGCCCTGCTCCTCCCAGTGGTCGAAGTCGCGCGCATGGCCGCGCACATAGACCATGCCGTTGATCGAGGACGATCCGCCGAGCACCTTTCCGCGCGGCGTCGCCAGCACGCGGCCGCCCAGATGCGGCTCCGGCTCGGTCGCGAATCCCCAATTGTAGAGATCCATGTTCATCGGGATCGACAGCGCCGACGGCATCTGGATCAGCGGGCCGGCGTCCGTGCCGCCATATTCGATGACGATGACGGAATGCCTGCCGTCTTCCGACAGGCGGTAGGCGAGCGCCGATCCGGCCGAACCCGAGCCGACGATGACGTAGTCGGCCTCAGGCATGTTCGATGTGCTTCATGAAGTCGGCGAGCGAGACGTTGCCGCCGGTGGCGACGACCAGCACGGTCTTGCTCTTCGCGTCGACGACGCCGTCGAGGAGCGCGGCGAGCGCGGCTGCGCCGGACGGTTCCAGCACCAGCTTCATGCGCTCGAAGGCGAGCTTCATCGCCTTGCGCACCGACGCGTCTGACACCGTGACGCCGCGCACGCCGGCGGCCTTGACCGCGGCGAAGGGGGCGACGCCGGGGCGGCGCGCCATCAGCCCGTCGCAGATCGATTTGGGACCGAGCGGCATGGTCTCGATCGAGCCGTGCCGGAGCGACGAGCCCATGCCGTCAAAGCCTTCCGGCTCGACGGCGATGATCTCGGTCGAGGGCGAGAGGTAGTGGAAGGCGAGCGCGACGCCGCCGATCAGCCCGCCGCCGCCGACGCAGCACAGCACCATGTCGGCCGACAGGCCGCGGTCGTCGAGCTGGCGGATGGCTTCCAGACCCGCGCCGCCCTGGCCGGCGACGATTTCGGGATCGTCGAAAGGGTGCAGCAGGGCGAGGCCCTTTTCGACGGAGATGGCGCGGGCGCGTTCCGAGGCGACTTCCTCGCGGGCGCGCTCGCCATGATGCGACAGCACGACGGTGGCGCCATAGCCGGCGGTGGCCTCGACCTTGGCCTTCGGCGCGTCGTCCGGCATGACGATGGTGACCGGGATGCCGAGCGCCTGGCCGGCGGCGGCCAACCCTTGCGCGAAATTGCCCGACGAATAGGCGACGACGCCCCGGGCGGATTCTTCGGGCGTCAGCTGCTTCAGCCGCCAGTAGGCGCCGCGCACCTTGAAGGAGCCGGCCCATTGCAGCGACTCCGGCTTGACGAAGACATGCGCCGCGCCGGTCTCCAGCGCCAGGGCGCGGGATTCGAGCAGCGGCGTGATCTGCGTCGCCTTCGAGGTGACGGCATAGGCCTTGCGCAGATGGTCGAGCGTTGGGACCGTCATTTATTCTCCTCTCGGATAGCGCTTGCTCTCTTCGAGCACGTTCAGGTCCATGTGGTTGCGCATGTAGCGCTCCGACGCCTTCTGCAGCGGCTGGAATTCCCATGGATAGTAGGCGCCGTTGCGCAAGGCCGGGTAGACGACCCAGCGGCGCGCCTGGCTCTCGCGCACCTCGGCGTCGAAGCGCGCCATGTCCCAGCGGCGGCGGATCTCCGCCATGAAGGCGTCGACGCGGTCTGCATGGGCCGGATCGGCGGCGAGGTTCGTCCGCTCGAGCGGATCGGCTTTAAGGTCAAAGAGTTGCGGCGGGTCGATCTCGCAGTGGACGAACTTGTAGCGTCCGTCGCGGATGGCGACCATCGGCGCGTAGGAGCCCTCGGCGGCGTATTCCATCAGCACCGGCTCGGCACGCGTGGCGCCCCTGGCGAGCGGCAGCAGGGACTTGCCGTCGGTCCATGGCATGATGGCCGACATGTCGATGCCGGCGAGGTCGCAGACAGTCGGGCAGATGTCGAGATTGGAGACGGGCGTGGCGATGGAGCCGGCGGGAACGCCGTCGCCTGCGATCATGAGCGGGACACGCGCGCTGCCCTCGTAGAAGCACATCTTGAACCACAGGCCGCGCTCGCCCAGCATGTCGCCATGGTCCGAGCAAAAGAGGATGATTGTGTCGTCGGCCATCCGCGTCGTGCGAAGGATCTCGACGAGGTCGCCGACCTTGTCGTCGAGATAGGAGATGTTGGCGAAATAGCCCTGGCGCGCGCGGCGGATCTGCTCAGGCGTGATGTCGAAGGACGGGTAGTCGCTGGCCAGATAGAGCCGCTGCGAATGCGGGTCCTGTTCGGCCTCCGGGATGAAGCCGATTTGCGGGTCGAGCTCGGGGCAGTTCTCGTAGAGATCCCAATATTTGCGCCGCGCCACGTACGGGTCGTGCGGATGCGTGAAGGAGACGGTCAGGCACCAGGGTCGCCTCTCGCCGTCGTCCCGCTCGCGCGACAGCTGGTAGAGTTTTTGCGTCGCGTGGAAGGCGACCTCGTCGTCATATTCCATCTGGTTGGTGATCTCGGCGATTCCGGCGCCGGAGACCGAGCCCAGATTGTGGTACCACCAGTCGATCCGCTCGCCAGGCTTGCGGTAGTCCGGCGTCCAGCCGAAATCCGCCGGATAGATGTCCGTCGTCAGCCGCTCCTCGAAGCCGTGCAACTGGTCCGGCCCGACGAAATGCATTTTTCCCGACAGGCAGGTGTAGTAGCCGGCCGCGCGCAGATGATGCGCATAGGTCGGGATCGCCGAGGCGAATTCTGCGGCGTTGTCGTAGACCCTGGTGCGCGACGGCAGCTGACCGCTCATGAACGAGGCGCGGCCGGGCGCGCAGAGCGGCGAGGCGGTGTAGTTGTTGGCGAAACGCGCCGAGCGGCCGGCCAGCGCCTTGAGATGCGGCGCATGCAGGAAGTCGGCCGGGCCGTCGGGGAAGAACGTCCCGTTCAACTGGTCGACCATGACGATGAGAATGTTCGGGCGCGTTGTCATGGCCTGCCGGGCTGCTGGAGCTGCGTTGCGAAATAGTCTTCCACCAGCGCGATCGCCGAGGCGGGGTCCGGCGCGCCGTGCTTCAGCGCGCGCCGAATGTAGAGGCCGTCGATCAGCGCCGCGATGCCTTCCGCGACATGCGTCGCCTGCGTTCGCGCCATCAGCGGCGTCAGCCCGCTCATCAGGTTGGAGTGCAGCCGGCGCGCATAGACCCTGAGCAGCCGGCGCATCTCGGGCGAGCGCTGCGCCTCGACATAGAAGGCGAGCCAGGACGCGACGGTTCCGGGATTGAACTGCGGCTCTGAGAAGTTGACCGCGATGAGATTGGTCACCCGCGCATGCGGCGTCGCCGCCCGCCTGAGCGCGCCTTGCATCTCGCTGGTCAGGTCGGCGAGCAGCGAGCGCATGGTGGCGCGCAGCAGATCGTCCTTGGCGCCGAAATAGTGATGCGCCAGCGCCGACGACACGCCGGCCCGCCCGGCGATGTCGGACATCGTCACGTCGAGCGAGCCGCGCTCGCCGATCGCCGAGATCGTCGCGTCGATGAGCGCACGGCGGCGCAGCGGTTCCATTCCGACCTTGGGCATGGGCCAAGGCTATTTTTTATTGACGCAGCAATCAACAAAAAATCGGCGCTGGAAAATCCCGGCGCTTGGCAGCCCTTTACCGCGCGTCAAACTGCGGTCATGTTGCGAAAATGAGACACGCGGCAGTCGTCACCGGCGGTGCGTCGGGAATCGGGTTCGCGGCGGCGGCCCGGCTGATCGAGGACGGCTGGCCGGTCGCGGTGCTGGACTTCAGCGCGACCGCGCTGATGGAGGCCGAAAGCGAGTTCGCCGGCGAGAACGCCATCTTCATCCAGGCGGACGTCACCGACGAGGACGAGGTCGCCGCCGCCTTCGACGAAGTCGTCGACCGGCTTGGACTGATCGGCGGTCTGGTCAATTCCGCCGGCATCGCGCGGGCCGCGACCGTCGAGGAAACCACCGCCGAAATGCTCCGCGAAATGCTGGAGGCAAACCTCATCGGTTCGTTCGTCACCGCCAAGGCCGCGCTCGAGCGGATGGGCGAGACGCTGTCGATCGTCAACATCGCGTCGGTGTCGGGCCTGCGCGCCAATCGGGGACGGCTTGCCTATGGCGCGGCCAAGGCCGGCGTGAAGCTGATGTCGGAGGTGATGGCGATCGAGCTTGCCGTGCAGGGCGTGCGGGTCAATTGCGTCGCGCCGGGGCCGATCGATACGCCGATGGTGGCGCGGCTGCATTCGCAGTCGGAACGCAGCCTCTGGCACGAGCGCGTGCCGCAGGACCGCTACGGCCGCCCGGACGAGGTCGCCGCCGCGATCGCCTTCCTGCTGTCGCCGGAGGCAAGCTATATCACCGGTCAGACGCTTGCCGTCGACGGCGGCTTCATGGCAGGCGGGATCGTGCGCGATGCATGACCGGGCGGGTTCCGCCGCGGCAATTCCAACGGACCTGGAGAGGCAGACTTGAAGACACTCGCAACCATCATGTTGAGCCTGCTGGCCGTGACATCGGCGCGGGCCGACGCGCCGACGAGCCCCGCGGCTCTCGGCCTGGCGTTCTGCGCGGCCAAGGATTCGCCCGACACGCTCATCACGACGCTGGTGACGCCAGCGCTCGCCGAGGCGATCCGGATCGCCGTGGAACGCAACGACACGATCGCCAAGGCCGAACCGGACGAAAAGCCGCCGCTTGGCGACGGCATTCCATTCCAGGCCTATCCGGACGTGTCGCCGCAATGCGAGGTGGGCGCCATCAGCGGCGAAGGCCCGGGCGCGATCGTCGAGATCAGGCACGTCTTCCCGGATGCGCCTAGCGCCGGATGGACGGACCGGCTGGTCGTCGGCGTCGGGGCCGGGGGAGCGCTCGCCATCGACGATGCGCTCTACGGACCGGAAGGCGATGACGGGCTGCGCAAGCTGCTCGCCTCGGTCGGCGAGTAGCTAGCCGCCGGACAGCTCGACGCGGCCATAGGCCGGGATCTTCAGCGCGGGCCGGGCGAAATCGACGCCGGCGACGAGGCCGAGGAAGTGCATCTCCAGCCCGGCCGTCAGGCCGGCGGAGAAGCCGATCAGCCCGTGCAGCGTGGCGTGGACGTCGCCGGTGGCCGACGACCAGCCGACCGAGCCGATGCCGCCCGCGAAATCCCGGCCGGCAGCGTTCGGCGGCATCACGGCGCCGAGTTCGGGGACCGCGCGCACGACATGGGCGACGAAGCTGTTCGAGTTCGGTCCGGGCCAGACCTGGTAGTCGCCATGGTTCGCATAGGGATAGGCGGCGATGGCCTGCTCGACCCTGGGGATCAGCGCGGCCGCCGCCGCGCCGCGCACCGCATGCACGACGAAGGGAAGGTTGGAATACCACCGCCCATCGGCCGGCCGACTGTTGCGGCGCACCGGCGCCCCCCAGCCGACCTTGTCGTAGCGGTCGTAGGACGACGCGCCCGCCTGCTTGGTGACGATCCAGCTGTGCAGCGAGAAGGCGCCCTTGAGGCCGCCCACCCGCGCAGCCATGACATAGACCGCCGCCTCGGCATCGGCGTCGGGGGCCGGCAGTACGGCGCTCGACGACCAGTCGGCGTCGCGCCAGCTGCCCGGACGGTCCTGCACCGTCCACCATAGGGCGGAGGCGACGGCGGGGAACACGAAGACCAGCAGGAGGAACAGGACGATGGATCGAAACACGACC
>JAUYMV010000553.1 GCA_030698645.1 Mesorhizobium sp. | reverse complement strand
TGGTTGCCGGCCGAGGCGCAGACGAAGAGCTCAGCCTTATCGCCGGCGGCGAGCGCCTTGCGGAAGAAGTTGAATGCGCCGCGGATCTTGTAGGAGCGCACCGGCGACAGGTCCTCGCGCTTCAGGAAGACCCGCGCGCCGGTCTTCCGCGACAAGTGCTGGTTCTCCTGCAGCGGCGTTTCCGGAAACAGCTCGCGCAAGGCCTCGGCCGCGATGGCGACGCGCTCGGAAAACGGAACTGGCTTGCTGGCCGTGGACATGGGCACCGTCGCGATCTTTGTCAAACGCCGCCTATCGCACGAACGCGCCCGCCGCGCCACCGGACGACGCGATGCCGCGCACTGGACGAAAAACGCCTTTGCGGCTATCAAGCTCCTGGCTGCGTGACGCGGCGCAACATAGCGGGTGTCCATGAGTCCTGTCCGCCACTTGCCCGTAAGCACCATCGCCCTGGCGGCCATCGTCGCGCTGACGGGCTGCGCCGGCCACAGGGCCGACAACCTGTTTTCAGCCGAACCCGCGCTGTCCGATGCCGGCATCGCCCGGACGCACGGCATCTATATCGCGACGACACGGGAACCCTCGCCCGACGCGCGCCGCGTCTTCGACGGCAAGCGCGCCAGGACTCCGACCTTCGCGCGCATCGACATGTCCGTGCCCGCGATCCACAAGGTGGGGGCCATCGAACGTCCGGTCGGCGAGCGCGCCGATCCGTCGAAATACTTCACCGCCCGGTCGATCACGCCGATCCCCGGCGTCAACGCCTTCGCGCGCACCGTCGCGGCAGACGCGCGGCCCGATGGCGGCCGCGCGCTCGTCTTCGTGCATGGCTACAACACGGATTTCGACGATGCTGTCTACCGCCTGACCCAGATCAGTCATGATTCCGGCTACACCGGCGCGCCGATCCTGTTTTCCTGGGCGTCCGGCGGAAAGACCATCGACTATGTCTACGACCGCGACAGCGCCAATGCCGCGCGCGACGCGCTGGAGCAACTCCTCGACGAGCTCGCCCGCAGCGGCCTGAAGCGCATCGACATCGTCGCCCACTCGATGGGAACCTGGCTCACCATGGAGGCGCTGCGCGGCCTCGCGATCGGCGGCAACCGCGATGTCGACGGCCGTCTCGGCGATGTCGTCCTGGCCTCGCCCGATATCGACGTCGACGTGTTCAAGACGCAGATGAAGCGCTACGGCAAGCCCGACCGCCCGTTCATCGTGCTGCTCTCGGACGACGACCAGGCGCTGCGCTTCTCCAGCATGATTGCCGGCAAGCAGCCGCGGCTCGGCGATTACCGCAACGCCGCCGACAT
This sequence comes from Mesorhizobium sp., assembly GCA_030698645.1. GTDB lineage: Bacteria > Pseudomonadota > Alphaproteobacteria > Rhizobiales > Rhizobiaceae > Mesorhizobium_A. The sequence goes on along the minus strand of JAUYMV010000553.1, from coordinate 169 downwards.
CGCGGCGCTCGGCGTGATCGTCGCCGACCTGACGGCGGTGAAGGCCGGCGACAGCCTGAACCACACCAAGTTCGCCGACAATCCGGCACTGGTGAAACTGCTCGGGGACAAGCTGCGCGAGGGCGACAACTTGACCGCCGATCCCGATGACGGCGCCGGTCTGCTCGCC
>JAUYMV010000551.1 GCA_030698645.1 Mesorhizobium sp. | reverse complement strand
CTCTTCTTGGTCGGGATCGTCGTGTTGCGGTCGATCAGGCGCGTGAACACGCCGCCCAGCGTCTCGATGCCGAGCGACAGCGGGGTCACGTCGAGCAGCAGCACGTCCTTGACGTCGCCCTGCAGCACGCCGGCCTGGATGGCGGCGCCGAGAGCCACGACCTCATCGGGATTGACGCCCTTGTGCGGCTCCTTGCCGAAGAACTGCTTCACGATCTCCTGGATCTTGGGCATGCGGGTCATGCCGCCGACCAGCACCACTTCGTCGATCTCGCCGGGCTTCATGCCGGCGTCCTTCAGCGCGGCGCGGCACGGCTCGATCGTGCGCTGGACGAGATCGTCGACCAGCTGCTCGAACTTGGCGCGAGTCAGCTTCATCGTCAGATGCTTCGGGCCCGTCGCATCGGCGGTGATGAAAGGCAGGTTGATCTCGGTCTGCGCGGAGGCGGAAAGCTCGATCTTGGCCTTCTCGGCGGCTTCCTTCAGCCGCTGCAAGGCGAGCTTGTCGGTCTTCAGGTCGATGCCCTGTTCCTTCTTGAACTCGGCCGCCAGATATTCGACCAGGCGCATGTCGAAATCTTCGCCGCCGAGGAAGGTGTCGCCATTGGTCGACTTGACCTCGAAGACGCCGTCGCCGATCTCGAGCACCGAAATGTCGAAGGTGCCGCCGCCAAGGTCATAGACCGCGATGGTGCCGGCCTTCTTCTTGTCGAGGCCATAGGCGAGGGCCGCCGCCGTCGGCTCGTTGATGATGCGCAGCACTTCGAGGCCGGCGATCTTGCCGGCGTCCTTGGTGGCCTGGCGCTGGGCGTCGTTGAAGTAGGCGGGAACCGTGATGACGGCCTTGTCGACCTTCTCGCCGAGATAGGCCTCGGCCGTCTCCTTCATCTTCTGCAGGATCATCGCCGAGATCTGGCTGGGCGACTGCTTCTTGCCGCCGGCCTCGACCCATGCGTCGCCATTGTCGCCATTGACGATCTTGTAGGGGACGAGCTTCTTGTCCTTCTCCGTCACCGGATCGTCGAAGCGGCGGCCGATCAGGCGCTTGACCGCGAAGATGGTGTTTTCGGGATTGGTAACCGCCTGGCGCTTGGCCGGCTGGCCAACGAGGCGCTCGCCGTCGCCGCTGAATGCGACGATAGACGGCGTGGTGCGCGCGCCTTCCGCGTTTTCGATCACCTTGGGTTCCTTGCCGTCCATGACGGCGACGCAGGAGTTGGTCGTTCCGAGATCGATACCGATGACTTTAGCCATGTTTTTCTCTCCGCTTAGCAGGCTGCCAGGACCCATTCAGGCGTTCCAGGAGGCAGCCCCTGTTCACTTGAGTTCATCCGGTTCGCGCCGCGTCATCGCAACGTGTCGCCGGGGTTGCGGCGTATATAAGAAGCTGCATTTTGAGTCGCAAGCGCGTCGGCACGAGGATTTTCGCGGCAAACCGGGCATTTACGCGAATTGCCGCATCATCCGGTGCAGATCGGGACTCGGAAAACGCCGAGTCTCGTCCCATATTCGCGGCATGAACGCGTCAAAGACCCTCGACATCTTCGAGCAGCGCCGCAACCGCGCGCTGAACACAATCCACACCTGGCTGCTCGGCGCCGGCAGCCTCCTGCTCCTGGCAGCGACCGCCTGGGCGCTCGCCGGGCGCACCGGCATCGTCTACGCCATCGTCTTCGGCGCCGTCTCGATGTGGCTCGTGCGCCGCGTCAGCCCGCAGATGGTGCTGCAGATGTACAAGGCGCGCGCGGTCTCGCGCGCCGAGTTCCCGGCCGGCCACGACATCGTCGAGACGTTGGCCGCCCGCGCCGGCCTGCCATCCGTGCCGAAACTCCATGTCGTACCGTCGAAGCTCCTGAACGCGTTTGCCGTCGGCCGGCCGGAGGAATCCGCGCTTGCCATCACCGACCAGCTGGCGCGCACCCTGACGGGCCGCGAACTCGCCGGCGTGCTGGCGCACGAGATCAGCCATATCGCGCATGGCGACCTCAAGGTCATGGCCTTCGCCGACATGGTGTCGCGCTTCACCTCGCTGTTCTCGACATTCGGCTTCGTCGGCCTGTTCTTCAACCTCTTCGGCATGGCGGGCGGCCAGGCCGCCATGGTGCCATGGCCGGCGGTCCTCCTGCTCGTCGCCGCGCCCAGCATCGGCGGCCTGCTGCAGACGGCGCTGTCGCGGACGCGCGAATTCGATGCGGATCTCGGCGCCGCCATGCTCACGGGCGACCCGGAGGGACTGGCTTCGGCGCTGCGCAAGCTCGAGAAGGCGCAGGGCGCTTATTGGGAGAGCATGATGCTGCCCGGCAGCCGGCTGCCGGTGCCGTCGGTGCTGCGCACGCATCCGGCGACCGAGGACCGCGTCGCCCGGCTGATGGCGCTGAAGGGCGCCGGCCCGACGCCGCCGGAATTCGACGATGGATCGGTGACGACGCCGCGCATGCCGACCCGCCCAAGCCTGGTGCCCGGCATTCGCGCCGGGCGCGGCCTCGACCACGCGGCCTTCATGGCCCTGCCGGTCCAGCCGCCGGTCAGCGCCGACGAAACGCCGCTGCGCACCGAGCCGATGCTGCCTTCGGAAGGCAAGCCGCGGATTCGCGTGCTCAGGGGCGGCATCTACTTCTAGATTTTTCGAGGCGCCGTGGGGGTCGTTGGCCCGACTGGCGCGGTGCGCCCGCCGCCTACACCTTTTCCCAGCCGTCATGGCCGCCCGCCCGGAAGATGGCATCGATCAGCTTCTGGTTCCTGACCGAGTCTTCCAGCGTGAAGATGGCGACGTCCTCACCCTGCGCATGCCGGGCGAAGGCTTCCGCCTGGAGCCGGTATTGCGAGGCGCCGGGAAAGCGGAAGACGGTCGATTCGGTATGCTTCCGGTTGTGCAGCTCGATCTCGGGATAGCCGTAGCTGCCGACATTGAACGGCGTCTTCACCTCGATGAAGCCCTCGTCGCCGTGAAAGACCATCACCTGGCGCGCCGCCATCTGGGTCGACAGGTAGAAGCTCAGCTCGAAGGCGCCGAAATCGGCCTTGGTCGAGGAATAGACGTCGGTGCCAAATTCGGCGTCGCGCGCCACGCGCGCCTGCACGCGCAGCGGCTCCTTGCCTGTGCATAACCTGGTGACAACCGTTGGATAGACGCCGATGTCAGGCAGCGCGCCGCCGCCGAGCTCGACGCGGTTGCGCATGTTGTCGGGATCCTTGTTAAAATAGGTGAAGGCGCCCTGGACATGGCGCAGCCGGCCGATCGCGTCCGCCGCGATCAGTTCGCGCACCATCAGCCATTGCGGATGGTAGGACACCATGAAGGCTTCGGAGACGGTGACGCCGTTGCGGTCGCGCGCGGCGATGACCTGCCCGATATCGGCGGCGTTGAGCGCCAGCGGCTTTTCGACCAGCACGTGCTTGCCGGCATCGGCCGCCTTGATCGCCCATTCGACATGCTGCGAGGTCGGCAGCGGGATGTAGACGCCGTCGACCGTGTCGGACGCAAGCAGTTCTTCGTAGGAGCCGAAGGCGTAGGGCGCGCCGAACCGGTCGGCGAGCGCACGCGCCCGGTCCAGATCGCGGCTGGCGACGGCGACGAGCACGCCGTTGTCGGCATCGGCGATGGCCGGCAGCACTTGCTCGCGGCCGATCTTGGCGGTGGACAGGACTCCCCAGCGGAACATGGCGCTCTCCCTTCGGTTTCGGTAATCCTTTGCCCGAAACGCCGCGCCGTGCCAAGTTGCGTCATCAGCCACCAACCATCCCGGGTCAAAGGGGAGCCAGATGATCAGACGACGCAAACTCGGCGGCGAACTCGAGGTTTTTCCGGTCGGCCTCGGCTGCATGGGCATGAGCCATGCCTATGGCGGCCAAGAGGAAGCCGACGCCATCCGCACCCTGCACCGGGCGGTCGAGCTCGGCGTGACGCTGTTCGACACCGCCGAAATCTACGGCCCGTTCACCAATGAGATCCTCGTCGGCAAGGGTCTGAAGCCGTTTCGCGACAGGGTCGCCATCGCCACCAAGTTCGGCTTCAACGTGGTCCTGACCGATGAAGGCCCGAAACCGGCTCCCGGCCTGAACAGCCGGCCGGAAAATGTCCGCGCGGTCGCCGACGCCTCGCTGAAGCGTCTCGGCGTGGACGTCATCGACCTCTTCTACCAGCACCGCGTCGACCCCGACGTGCCGATCGAGGAGACGGTCGGCGCGATGGCGGACCTCGTCCGCGCCGGCAAGGTGCGCACGCTCGGCCTGTCGGAGGCGAGCGCCGCGACGATCCGGCGCGCGCACGCCGTGCATCCGATCGCCGCCGTGCAGAGCGAATATTCGCTGTGGACGCGCGATCCCGAAGCCGAGGTGCTGCCCACCTGCCGCGAGCTCGGCATCGGCTTCGTGCCGTTCAGCCCGCTCGGGCGCGGCTTCCTGACCGGCGCGATCACCTCGGCCAGCGAATTCGGCGCCGAAGATTTCCGCCGCAAGCTGCCGCGCTTCGAGGAGGAGAACATCGCGAAGAACCTGGCGGCGGTGGAGAAGCTCAAGCAGTTCGCGGCGGAGAGGGGCGTGAGCGCGGCGCAACTGGCGCTCGCCTGGGTGCTGCATCAGGGCGATTTCATCGTGCCGATCCCGGGTTCGCGCAAGATCGCCAATCTGGAACAGAACGTCGCGTCGGCGGCGATCGAACTGACCGACGCGGAGGCGGCCGAGATCGGCGGCCTGATCTCGCCCGAGGACATTTCAGGCGCGCGCTACCATCAGGCGATGATGGCCGAGACGAACAGATAGGCCGCGGCAGCGCGTCAGATCATGTCGAGCGGCTGCTTGCGCTTCGGCGGCGGGAAGAGCCGGTCGAGTTCGGCGATGTCGGTTGCAGTCAGCCGGATGTCCGCCGCCGCGCGGTTATCGCGCACATGGTCGAGGCCGGTGGCTTTCGGGATGGCGATGACATGATCGTGCCGCAGCACGAAGGCGAGCGCGATCTGCGCCGGCGTTGCCTCATGCCGCTGCGCGATGGCGTCGAGCCGGCCGTCCGCGGTCAGGTCGCCCTGGCCGACGGGAGAATAGGCCATCAGCGGAACGCCGGTCAGCTTCGCCCGCGGTAGCAGGTCGAATTCGATGCCGCGCGTGGCGAGGTTGTAGAGCACCTGGTTTGCCAGGACGTTGGCGCCGCCCGGCAGGCGCGCCAGTTCCGTCATGTCGTCGACGTCGAAATTGCTGACGCCCCAGCCGCCGATCTTGCCCTCCGCCCTCAGCTTCTCGAAGGCATCCACCGTTTCGGCAAGCGGCACGGCGCCGCGCCAGTGCAGCAGATAGAGGTCGATGCGGTCGGTGCGCAGGCGTTTCAGGCTGGCCTCGCAGGCGCGCGCGACGCCGGCCCGCGACGCATTGGACGGCAGCACCTTCGAGACGAGAAAAACCTCGTCGCGCCGAGAAGCAACGGCCTCCGCCGTCACCTCCTCGGCGCCGCCGGAGCCATACATCTCGGCCGTGTCGATCAGCGTCATGCCGAGGTCGATGCCGAGCCTGAGCGCCGCGACCTCGTCGGCCCACCGGCGCCGGTCCTCGCCCATCTTCCAGGTGCCCTGGCCGAGAGCGGGGACGGATATGCCGGAGGGGAGGGTGATTGGGCGGATGGCGGGCATTCGTCTTGCTCGTGGATGGAGACACAATATGTTGATCTACGGTCGACCGCGATTGTGATTAACACGGGAAATCTCCGACCAGTAAGCCGGTGCTTCCGGGTCGGGCCAAGCTTCTCCGTAGACAAAACCTTCGATCGCATCCAAAGCGCCTGTCTTCTTGTCGAAGAAGAGCAGTGATCCGCATTCGATCTTCTCCGGACCTACAACTGCCACGCGCGGCGAGTTGAAGACTCGAGCGCCCCACCTCAGCCGGCCAGGTACAGTCATGGGGTCCAGGGTCGTGATGAAGCCAACCGGATTCCGGTCGCGCTCCAGCACCCTCAGTTGGTCAGTATCGGCGCCTTCAATGGCCGTAAAGCGGCAGAACTCCTCCACGAACATCCGTTCGAGAGGGGTAAGCCGCTTCATCCCCGCAACACGCCGCCCGTCT
>JAUYMV010000023.1 GCA_030698645.1 Mesorhizobium sp. | reverse complement strand
CAGCGCGGAATTTCAATGCGGGTTTCGCCACCGTGGAGTTCACCTCCTCGGCGCTCGTCGACATGGCCTATCATGCGCGGCCCGACGCGCCGTCCGATCCGATGCGCTTCGAGGCCGAGACGCTGGCGCGGCTCAACATGCCGGACGCGATCGTCATGCGCCACCGCACGCCGCAGTTCCAGCACGTCTTCGCCGGCGACGGATATTCGGCGGGATACTATTCCTACATGTGGTCGGAAGTGCTGGACGCAGACGCCTTTGCCGCCTTCGAGGAGACAGGCGATCCGTTCAATGCCGAGATGGCGGCGAAGCTGAAGACACATATCTATTCGGCGGGGGGCTCGGCCGACCCGGAGGCGCTCTACACGGCGTTTCGCGGAAAGATGCCGAGCGCCGAGGCGATGATGGCGAAGCGCGGGCTGGTATAGGCGCGGGCCGCGGAGGAGGATCATATGGCGCGGCGCGGATCCTCCTTCGGCTTTCTCGGCCGCTTCGGCCGGTCCGAGGATCTGCGCCGGCTCGACGCGGCGCTGCGGGTCGCGGACCTGCATCCGGCGCTCGTGCCCGAGGGCGTCAAGTTGGCGCTGGTCAATGTTCTCAAGGACCATTTCGGAGATGAGCCGCCCGAGAGCGCCTATGGCCCGGTGGCGCATCTCTTCGGCTATTGCGCTCTCGGCGCGGGGGCTTACGCGCATGCCAATGGGGAGGCGGCGCTCGCCGCCGCGACCAACCGGGTCGACGGTGCGTTGTCACGCGGCGCCGGTGTGGATGCGGCCGTCGTGCTGCTTGCCCACCATGCAAGAATGCTCCAGCCCGATGTGGTGGAACGCCACGGGATCGATGTCGAGACGGATTGAGCGGCGGCTACCCGCCGCGACGGGTGCCACGATCCCGCATTATTCCGCAGCGCAACATAATTTTCCTGCTAGAGTCGTCTTCGGCACTCGCAGCGCTTCCATCCGGTAGCGTCGGGTCGGTCGCAGGAGCGCTTGATGCTGATCCGATACGGCTATGAAATCACCATCAACTGCAATCAGCCGACGGCCCTCGTTTGCCTGCTCTCCGTACGCGAGGAGCGCGCCGGCGACCTGCGCGTGCCGGAAAGCGTCCTGACCACCCCGCCGATCCCGACCAGCACCTATCTCGACCTCTTCGGAAACCGCTGCCGCCGCATGGTGGCGCCGGTCGGAGACCTGACGATCTGGGGAGACGCGACGATCGAGGACAGCGGCGAGGTCGACCAGGCCGATTGGAGCGCGCGCGAGGTCGCGGTCGCCGACCTGCCCGACGAAACGCTCGTCTACCTGATGGGCAGCCGCTATTGCGAGACGGACCGGCTGAGCCAGGCGGCCTGGGACATGTTCGGCCACATCGCGCCGGGCTGGGGCCGCGTCCAGGCGGTATGCGATTTCGTCAACGGGCACATCCGCTTCGATTACCAGCAGGCGCGCTCGACGCGTACTGCATTCGAGGCGTTCAACGAACGCGTCGGCGTGTGCCGCGACTTTGCGCATCTGGGCGTGGCGTTGTGCCGCTGCCTCAACATCCCGGCGCGCTACGTCAACGGGCATCTCGGCGACATCGGCGTGCCGGTCGTCGATCCGATGGATTTCTCGGCCTGGATGGAGGTGTATCTCGACGGCAAATGGCACACGTTCGACCCGCGCAACAACAAGCCGCGCATCGGCCGGATCGTGCTGGCCCACGGCCGCGACGCGGCCGATATCCCGCTGATCAACTCGTTCGGACCGCATCTGCTGAAGACGTTCCGGGTGTGGACCTATGTGGTCAACGAGGTTCCGGCGGGATGAGTACGACTTAACCGCGTTCGCCAGCCGGGGCGAGAAGGGCGATCCAACCCCTTTCGCATCTGCGAAAAAACCTGTATGGAGCGCCACAATCGAAAGAGCGGCGCGCCGATCGTGTGCCCGGAACAATCCCGAGACCCATCATGAAAATCCGCAATATCGCGATCATCGCGCACGTCGACCATGGGAAAACCACGCTGGTCGACCAACTTCTCAAGCAATCCGGCTCGTTCCGCGAGAACCAGCGCGTCGCCGAGCGCGCGATGGACTCGAACGACCTCGAGAAGGAACGCGGCATCACGATTCTCGCCAAGGCGACCTCGGTCGACTGGAAGGATTACCGCATCAACATCGTCGACACGCCGGGCCATGCCGATTTCGGCGGCGAGGTCGAGCGCATCCTGTCGATGGTGGATTCGGCCATCGTGCTGGTCGACGCCGCCGAAGGCCCGATGCCGCAGACCAAGTTCGTCGTCGGCAAGGCGCTCAAGGTCGGCCTCAAGCCGATCGTCGTCATCAACAAGATCGACCGGCCGGACGCCCGTCATGTCGAGGTGGTCAACGAGGTGTTCGACCTCTTCGCCGCGCTCGACGCGACCGACGAGCAGCTCGACTTCCCGATCCTCTACGGCTCGGGCCGCGACGGCTGGGTTTCCGAGAATCCGGAAGGCCCGAAGGACCAGCAGCTCGGTCCCCTGTTCGACCTCGTCATCAAGCATGTTCCCGAGCCTGTCGTGCATCCGGGCGCGTTCCGCATGATCGGCACGATCCTGGAAGCCAACCCCTTCCTCGGCCGCATCATCACGGGCCGAATCGAATCCGGCACGCTGAAATCGAATCAGCAGGTCAAGGTGCTGAGCAATGACGGCACCATCATCGAGACCGGCCGCATATCGAAAATCCTCGCCTTCCGCGGCCTCGAGCGCCAGCCGATCGAGGAGGCGCAGGCAGGCGACATCGTCGCCATCGCCGGACTCTCCAAGGGCACCGTCGCCGACACGTTCTGCGACCTCTCGGTGACCGAGCCCCTGCACGCCCAGCCGATCGATCCGCCGACCGTGACGATGTCGTTCATCGTCAACGACAGCCCGCTCGCAGGAACCGAGGGCGACAAGGTGACCAGCCGCGTCATCCGCGACCGCCTGCTGCGCGAGGCGGAAGGCAATGTCGCGCTGAAGATCGAGGAATCGACCGAGAAGGATTCCTTCTTCGTGTCGGGCCGCGGCGAATTGCAGCTGGCCGTGCTGATCGAGACGATGCGTCGCGAAGGCTTCGAATTCGCCGTGTCGCGGCCGCGCGTGGTGATGCAGAAGGGCGAGAACGGCGAACTGCTCGAGCCTGTCGAGGAAGTCGTCATCGACGTCGACGAGGAGCATGCCGGCATCGTCGTGCAGAAGATGTCGGAGCGGAAGGCCGAAATGGTCGAGCTGCGTCCGTCCGGCGGCAACCGCCAGCGCATCGTGTTCCACGCGCCGACGCGCGGGCTGATCGGCTACCAGTCGGAACTCTTGACCGACACGCGCGGCACGGCCGTCATGAACCGGCTGTTCCACTCCTACCAGGCCTACAAGGGCGACATCGCCCAGCGCACCAACGGCGTGCTGATCTCCAACGATTCCGGCGAGTCGGTCGCCTTCGCGATGTGGAACCTGGAAGACCGCGGCCCGATGGTCATCGACCCGGGCGTCAAGGTCTACCAGGGCATGATCATCGGCATCCACAGCCGCGACAACGATCTCGAAGTGAATGTGCTGAAGGGCAAGAAGCTCACCAACATCCGCGCCGCCGGCAAGGACGAGGCGGTCCGCCTCACACCGCCGATCCGCATGACGCTGGAGCGCGCGCTGGCCTGGATCCAGGACGACGAACTGGTCGAGGTGACGCCGAAGACAATCCGCCTGCGCAAGATGTATCTCGACCCGAACGAGCGCAAGCGCTTCGAGAAGTCGGCGAAGACCGCGGTCGTCGCCTGAAATTGGACTGAGCTGACTGAGATCCGTCGCCGTGTCGCCTTCCGGGGCGGCGCAGCGGCCGGCGAAGCTGATTTCCTGCCCTAAGGCCGCCACCGGCGCGTGCTGGACCGCTCTCCGGCGGGGGCTGCCATCTGGCTTCGCCCGACGAACCGGTCTACCGCTGCCGCCACCTTTCCCGTGAGCGCGCACCGCCTTGAAAACCCTCCAGCCGACCGTCGCCGTCTCGACCCTGATCCCGGTGCTGGTATGCGCGCTCGCGATCTTTCTCCTATCGGCGATGGACGCGGCGATGAAGAGCCTCGTCATTGCCATCGGCGTCTACAACACCGTCCTGTGGCGAAGCCTGCTCGCCACGCTGGTCGCAGGCAGCGTCTGGTCGGCGACAGCCCGGACGCGGCCTACGGCGAGCGTCCTCCGGCTCCATGTCCTGCGCGCGGTGATCATCGGGATCGTTCTGATCTCGTTCTTCTGGGGACTTGCCAGACTGCCATTGGCGGAAGCGATCGCGCTCAGCTTCATCGCACCGCTGATCGCGCTCTACCTTGCGGCGTTGACGCTCGGCGAGCGGATCCGACGGCAGGCGATCTGGGGGTCGCTGGCCGGCACGGTCGGCGTCATCATCATCATGGGCGGCCAGTTCGGGCGCTCCGCCTACACCGAGGCCGCCCTGCTCGGGACCGCGGCGGTGCTCTTTTCGGCGGTCTTCTATGCCTACAATCTCGTGCTGATGCGTCGTCAGGCGCTGGTTGCGCGGCCAATCGAGATCGCCTTCTTCCAGAGCGTCGCCCTGGTGCTGATCCTCGGATCGGCCGCGCCATGGCTGGCGGTGGCGCTGCCGCGCGACCTGTGGCTGCCAATCGCGGGCGTCACGGCCCTGTCGCTTTCCGGCCAGTTCCTGATGAGCTGGGCCTACCGCCGCGCGGAGGCGCAGTATCTGATCCCCACCGAGTATTCCGCCTTCGTCTGGGCGATCGCGCTCGGCTGGTTCTTCTTCGGCGAGGCGGTTTCATGGACGACGCTGTCTGGCGCCGGACTGATCATCGCCGGATGCCTGGTCGCTGCGCGCACCAATCCCAGGCTTGCCGAACCGATCGAGGCGACGGTCTGACGCAAGCGAGGGGCGCGGCGGACTTTCCTCGTCGCCGCACGCCAATTATATCGATGCAAGGAGGACGGCCATGCTGGAGATCGCTTCGCTTCTCATCTTCGCCGGCGCGCTGGTCGTCGCGGCTGGCTCACCCGGCCCGTCCATCGCGGCGCTCGTGGCGCGCGTCATCTCCGGCGGCTGGCGCGGCGTGTTGCCATTTCTCGCGGCGATGTGGATCGGCGAGGCGATCTGGCTGTCGCTGGCGGTGTTCGGCCTCGCCTTCGTGGCGCAGACGTTTCATCTCGCCTTCGTCGCGGTGAAATGGCTGGGCGTCGCCTATCTCGCCTACCTTGCCTGGAAGATGTGGACGGCGCCGGTCAGCGTCTCTGAGGGCGACATGCCACGCGCGGACTCGGCTGCAAAGCTGTTCTTCGCCGGCATGGCGGTGACGCTCGGAAACCCGAAGATCATGATGTTTTATCTGGCGTTGCTGCCGGCGATCATCGATCTGGGCGGCGTCACGCTCGCCGGCTGGGCCGAACTGACACTGACCATGGCGGCCGTGTTGATCGCCATCGACCTCGCTTGGGTGTTCGCCGCGGCGCAGGCGCGCAAGCTGCTCAGGAGCCCGCGCGCCGTGCCCATCGCCAACCGCGTCAGCGCCGGCACGATGGCGGGCGCGGCGGCGGCGATCGCGGCGCGGTCGTAGGACCGACCGTCACCCCATCTCGACGATGGGGGCGATCTCGATCGTGCCGCCTTCGGCCAGGTGCGGGCAGCCCTTCGCCTTGCTGGCGATATCGGCGTCGTCCTTCGCCTCGAGCACCGAATAGCCCGACACGGGATTTGCGCCGCCGCCGTCGGTCACCTTGCCGCCGGCGTGCATGGTCTTCGACATGCCGACGGGATTGCCGCCGTCGACGACCGAACTGCCAAGCGTCCCGAACCAGGCCATCCAGGCCTGCATGCTCTTCTGGCCGGCTTCCTCGGTCTCGGGCATCGAGCCACCATGATAGACAAGCAGATATCTTGGCATGTTTTCCTCCCTCGAACCCCGGCTCCATGCCACAGGTTGATATCAACATACCTCATCGTGAAATGCCGCGCATCCGCTGTATCGCGTCCCGGCCGGTCAAACCTGCGTGAAGAGAATATCGCCGGGTAGTCCGCCCGGCGGCTTTACCTCGCCATCGCGTGATATTCCTCGTTGGGTCGCATATCGATCGCGGCGGCGACGCGGTTCGACATGTTGAAGAAGGCGGCCGTGGAGGCGATGTCCCAAATGTCGCGGTCGGAGAATCCGGCATCGCGCAACGCCTGGCGGTCTGCCTCGACGATCTTCGCCGGCGTCTCGGTCAGCTTGACGGCGAAGTCGAGCATGGCGCGCTGCCGGGCGGAAAGGTCGGCGGCGCGATAGTTCATCACCATCATCTCGCCCAATGCGGGGTTGCCGGACAATTGCCGAACCGCCGCGCCATGCGCCACCAGGCAGTAGTAGCAATGGTTGACCGACGACACGGCGACCGCGATCATCTCGCGTTCGAGCTTGGACAGGCCGGATGCGCCCAGCATCAGATCGTTGTACATGTCGGTGAAGGCGCGCAGCTTCTTTTCATCGAAGGCGTAGGCCAACAGCACGTTGGGCACGAGGCCGAGCTTTTCCTTGGCTTTTGCGAAATAGGCCTTCGTCGCATCGCTGAGTTCCGCCTGCTCGAGCTCGAGCACTGTGATCTTTGCCGTCACGCCGTCATCCTCCATTCACATGCTTTTTGCATGGTCGCGCCGATTTCGGCGGTTGCCCTGCCTTGTTCTCTGATACGATAACGGAAAAAGCAGCTTCGGGAGGGGCGATTCATATGCCGGCAGAGAAAAAAGCGGCATCCTTGCGGGATGCCGGCAAGCCGCCCCGGGCCGGCGACACGGCCGAGAGACTGGCCGAACTTCTCCTCGCCCGCGCTCCCGCCGAAGACATCGCCGCCTATGATGACGGGGCGCTGCGGCTCTCGGCGCAGTTGGCCTACGCGGCGCTCAAGCGGCATCGCAAGGGTCACAGCGTGATCGCCATCGATCGGGATCCAGGCGTCGAACGCCAGGGCCGCAAGGTCAGCGTGATCACGATCGTCAACGACAACATGCCGTTCCTGTTCGATTCGGTGATGGGCGAAATCACCGGAGGCGGCGAACCCTTCCTGGTGACGCATCCGGTCGTCCAGGCGATCCACGGCAAGGCGGGCGTGACCGACATCGCCGCCGAGCCAGCGGCAAGAGGCTCCGATTTCGACCGGGTCAGCCTGATCCACGTCCATGTCCCCGTCCTGACAGAGGCCAGGGCGGCAGCGCTCGAAGCGGCGCTGGAGCGGATTCTCGAAAACGTACGTGCCGCGGTTTCCGGCTGGAAACCGATGCTGGCGCGCCTCGAACAGGCGATCTCCAGCTACCGCTATGGCGAGGTCCCCCTGAAGAAGGATGCCGTCGACGAGGCTGTCGCCTTTCTCGAATGGCTGCGCGACGACAATTTCACGTTTCTCGGCATGCGCGACTATCTCTATTCGGGAAGCGAAAAGACCGGCCGGCTGGAGCGCGACGAGAAGCCTGGCCTCGGCGTCCTCGCCGACCCGGCGACGCTGGTGCTGCGCAGCGGCGCCGAGGCGGTCACGACGACGCCGGAGGTCCGCGCTTTCCTGCACGGACCCGACCCGCTGATCGTCACCAAGGCGAATTCGAAATCGCTGGTCCATCGCCGCATCTATCTCGACTATATCGGCGTCAAGACGTTCAACGCCAAGGGCGGCCTGGCTGGAGAACTGCGCATCGTCGGCCTGTTCACGTCGACGGCCTACACGCGTTCGGTGATGAGCATTCCCTATCTGCGCTCCAAGGCGCAGGCGGTGATCGCGAAATCCGGGTTCGACGCCGGTGACCATTCCGGCAAGGCGCTTATCAACGTCGTGGAATCCTACCCCCGCGACGAACTTTTCCAGATCGACGTGCCGCTGCTGCGCAAGCATGCGGGTGCGATCCTGGCGCTTGGGGAACGGCCGCGCGTGCGCGCCCTGGTGCGTGTCGACCGGTTCGACCGCTTCGTTTCCGTCATCGTCTACGTGCCGCGGGACCGCTACGACAGTCGTGCACGCGAGCGCATCGGAGACTTTCTCAAGCAGACCTTCGATGGCCGTTTGTCGGCTTACTATCCGGCCTTTCCGGAAGGCAGCCTGGCACGCGTCCACTTCATCATTGGCCGGTCGGGCGGCAAGACACCGAGGATCGAGCCCGCCGTGCTCGAAAAGCGCATCCGTGACATTGTGCTCACCTGGGAGGACGCGCTCGCGGAAGCAGCCGATATCGGAGGTGTGGAGCCCGGTTTGCTCGAGGTGGCGGCGCGCTTCCCTGAAAGCTATCGCGGCAGTTTCGGCGCCGCCCAGGCGCTTCGCGACGCCCGCATCGCCGAGCGGGTCAGCGCGGCCAATCCGATCGCCGTCGATTACTACCGGCCGGACGGGCAGACACCGCGTGAGGCATCGCTGAAGATCCATCATTTCGGCGCGCCGGTGGCGCTGTCGCGACGGGTGCCGATCCTCGAGAACATGGGCTTCCGGGTGATCAGCGAGCGCACCTTCGAAGTCTCCGATGGCGAGGGCGACACCATCTTCCTGCACGACATGGAGTTGGAGAACGCCTTCGGCGTCGCGATCGATCTGTCGGATGGCGGGGCGCTGTTCGAAGAGATATTTCTGTCGGTATGGCGGGGCGAGGCCGACAATGACGGCTACAACGCGCTCGCTCAGACGGCCGGGCTCCGTGCGCGCGAGATCCTGATCCTGCGCGCCTATGGCCGCTACCTTCAGCAGGCCGGCATTCCGCAGAGCCAGGAATTCATCGCGGCGGCCCTCAACCGCTATCCGAGGATTGCGGGCGCGCTGCACGGATTGTTCGTGGCGCGATTCGACCCGACGGCGCAGGCCGACGGAGACGTCACCACCCGGCATCTGAAATCGGCGATCAAGGACGCGCTCGGCGAGGTGCCCAGCCTCGACGACGACACGATCATCCGCCGCTATCTGAACCTGATCGACTCGTCGCTGCGCACCAATCATTTCGCGCCCATGCCGCGGACCGGGCCGGTCTCGCTAGCGATCAAGCTGGATTCGCGCAATCTCGACGGGCTGCCGGACCCGAAACCGTGGCGCGAGATCTTCGTCTACGGCCCCGAGGTCGAGGGCGTGCATCTGCGCTTCGGACCGGTGGCGCGTGGCGGACTGCGCTGGTCGGACCGCGCGCAGGACTACCGCACCGAGGTGCTCGGCCTCGTCAAGGCGCAGCAGGTGAAGAATGCAGTCATCGTACCCGTCGGCGCCAAGGGCGGGTTCTTTCCGAAGAAGCTGCCGGTCGGCGGATCGCGCGACGCGGTGTTCGCCGCCGGGACGCAGGCCTATGTGAACTTCGTTTCCACGCTGCTGTCGATCACCGACAATCTGCTCGACGGCAAAATCGCGCCGCCGCCTTATGTGGTGCGCCGCGACAGCGACGATCCCTATTTCGTGGTGGCTGCCGACAAGGGCACGGCGACTTTCTCCGACACCGCGAACGCGATCAGCCAGGCGCATGATTTCTGGCTCGACGACGCCTTCGCCAGCGGCGGCTCGGCCGGCTACGACCATAAGAAGATGGGCATCACCGCGCGCGGCGCCTGGGAGGCGGTCAAGCGGCATTTCCGCGAGATGAACCGCGATATCCAGACGGAGCCGTTCACCGTCGTCGGCGTGGGCGACATGTCGGGCGACGTGTTCGGCAACGGCATGCTGCTGTCGCCCGAAATCCGCCTGATCGCCGCCTTCGATCACCGCGACATCTTCATCGATCCGACGCCCGATGCGGCCGCCTCAATGGCGGAACGCCAGCGGCTCTTTGTGCTGCCGCGCTCCAGCTGGCAGGACTACGATCAGACGAAGCTGTCGGCCGGCGGCGGCATCTTTTCGCGGGCGCAGAAATCGATCACGCTGAGCCAGGCCGCGGCCGATGCCATCGGCCTAGGCAAGACCGTCGCGTCGCCCGCCGAGATCATGAAGGCGATCCTGAAGGCCGAGGTCGACCTGTTGTGGTTTGGTGGCATTGGCACCTATGTGCGCGCCACCGCGGAGACCAACCAGGACGCCGGCGACCGCGCCAACGATGCGATCCGCGTGACGGCGGCGGAGGTCGGCGCCAAGGTGATCGGCGAAGGCGCCAATCTGGGTGTCACGCAGCGCGCGCGCATCGAATACGGCCTGCGCGGCGGCCGCTGCAATTCCGATGCGATCGACAATTCGGGCGGCGTCAATTCTTCCGACGTGGAGGTCAATATCAAGATCGCGCTGGCGACCGCGATGCGAAGCGGCGGTCTGACGCGGCCCGCCCGCGACAAGCTGCTTGCCGCGATGACGGAAGAGGTCGGCGCGCTGGTGCTCGCCAACAATTACCACCAGACGCTGGCCATTTCACTCAGCCAGTCGCGCGGATTGGCAGAACTGCCGCACCAGGCGCGCTTCATGGCCGGGCTGGAGGGGCGCCGGCTGCTCGACCGCAAGGTCGAGATACTTCCGGGCGAGACGGCGCTGGTGGAGCGGGCGGCCCGCAACGAACCCCTGACCCGTGCCGAGATCGGCGTGCTGCTGGCCTATGCCAAGATGGTCCTTCTGGAGGATCTGGTCGCCAGCCGCCTGCCCGATGAGCCCTATCTCGAAGCCGACCTGCTCGCCTATTTCCCCGAACGAATGGCCAGAAAATATGGACCGGAGATCGCGTCGCACCGGCTGCGCCGCGAAATCATCGCCACGCAACTCGCCAACGACGCGATCAATCGCGGCGGTCCGACCTTCATCTCCCGCCTGCAGGACATGACTGGCTGCCCGCCGGACGAGGTGGTCGAAGCCTACGTGCTCGTACGTGACGGTTTCGCGCTGGCAGCGCTCTACGGCGAGGTCGACGCGCTCGACACGAAGATCGACGGCCAGGCGCAGATCGCGCTCTACCAGGCGATCGGCACGCTGGTGCATGGCCAGACGGCGTGGTTCGTGCGCAACCGTGACGACAAGGCGCCGCTCGGCCAGCGCGTCGCCGCACTTACCGCCGCCCGCAAGGCGCTCGAGCCGAAGCTGGCCTCCATGGCGCCGCCCGACATGAAGGCGCGCAATGCCGAGCGCGTCGCGATGCTGGCGCAGGCGGGCGCGCCGGCCAGGCTGGCGGAGCGGCTGGCGTTGCTCGGCGTCGCGGAACTCATCCCCGAGATGGCGCTGGTGGCCGAACTCGCCGGTGCGCCGATCGACGCCGCCGCGACCGCCCTGCTCGGCATCAATGCGGCATTCCGCATCGGCCGCATCGAGGATGCCGCGCGCTCGATGGCGCAACTGGACTATTATGACGGCCTTGCGCTTTCGCGTGCCCATGACATGATCGCCGCCGCCAGACGGGGCATGGCGGTTTCCGCACTGACGCGGCACGGCACGGATCGCGAGCCGGTGGCGGCCTGGATCGAGGCCGGCGGCGAACGGATCGCACGCGCCCGTGAGCGCCTGCAGGCGTTGACGGAAGCGGGCGACATTTCGGTTTCGAAGCTGTCGGTGGCAGCCGGTTTGATGAACGATCTGACCGGCATCTGACCGGCGGCACGAGGGGACGGGCATGGCGGGCGAAACCGAAAAGCGGGCGTCGAAAAAGGGCATCTGGAGCTGGATGTTCTTCGACTTCGCGCAACAACCCTTCCATACGCTGATCATCACCTTCGTGTTTGCGCCCTATTTCGCCTCCTCGGTCGCCTCCAATTCGGCCGAGGGACAGGAGCTGTGGGGTTATGCCGCCGGTATCGGGGGCTTGCTGATCGCGCTGTCCTCGCCGGTGCTGGGCGCCATTGCAGACGCTTCCGGGCCGCGCAAGCCGTGGATCCTACTGTTCTCGATCATCGGCGTCATCGGCTGCTGGATGCTCTGGTATGCCGTGCCGGGCATGGAAAACATGGGCTTCGTGATGGTCGCCATCGTCCTTGCCCTGATCGGCATGGAACTGGCCGCGCTGTTCAACAACGCGATGATGCCAGACCTGGTGCCCCGCGCGGAACTTGGCCGGCTGTCCGGCTCGGCATGGGGGCTCGGCTATGTCGGCGGGCTGATCTCGCTGGTCATCGTGCTCGGCCTGCTCGCCGGCAGCCCGACGACGGGCAAGACCCTGCTCGGTCTCGATCCTCTGTTCGGCCTCGATCCGGTCATGCACGAGGGCGATCGCATCTCGGGCCCGCTGACCGCAATTTGGTACATCGTCTTCGTGCTGCCGATGTTCCTGTTCACGCCCGACGCGGTGCGGCGCGTGTCGCCGGCGGGCGCCATTCGGCGCGGCCTGGCGGAACTGGGCGCGACGCTGAAGCGATTGCCGTCCGAGCGCAGCTATTTCTCGTTCCTGCTGTCGTCGATGTTCTACCGCGACGCGCTGAATGCGCTCTACACCTTCGGCGGCATCTATGCCGCCGGCGTGCTCGGCTGGTCGATCATCCAGATTGGCATCTTCGGCATTCTCGCCAATATCACCGGCGCGATTGGCGCGTGGCTCGGCGGCCACGCCGACCAGCGTTTCGGGCCGAAGCCGGTGATCAGCGTCTCGATCATCGTGCTGACCGCCTGCTGCATCCTCGTCATCTCGACAACCAAGACAGAAGTCCTGTTCATGACGATCGCGGCGGCGGGAACCGAAAGCAGCCTGCCGGACATCATCTTCTACGTTGCGGGCGCCTTTATCGGCGCTGCCGGCGGCTCCATCCAAGCCGCCTCGCGCACCCTTCTGGTCGATCAGGTCGATCGGGACAAGGTGACCGAAGCCTTCGGCCTCTACGCTCTGTCAGGCAAGGCGACGAGCTTCATCGGGCCGCTGTCGATCGCGCTGGCGACCGGCTACTTCGCCTCCGAGGCGCTCGGCCTGTCGACCGAGGACGCGCAGCGGCTCGGCGTCACGCCGATCGTCGTCCTGTTCCTGATCGGGCTGGTGTTGCTGCCCTGGGTGAAGAGCCGCGACTACACGCTGCCGGCAAAAGTCTAGAGCTGGAGGTCAGGCTGCCGCGGCGGCCGGTTCAACTTCGACGGCGACCCTTCGCGCGGGCGGCTGATGCACTGGCTGCTCAGTGCCTGAAGTGACGCATTCCCGTGAACACCATCGCGATGCCGGCTTCGTCGGCGGCGGCGATGACCTCGTCGTCGCGCACCGAGCCGCCCGGCTGGATGACAGCGGTGGCTCCCGCTTCGATGGCTGACAGAAGGCCGTCGGCGAAGGGGAAGAAGGCGTCCGAGGCGACGACAGATCCCCTGGCCATCGGCTCGGCGAGGCCCGCCGTTTCCGTCGCGTCGAGGCTCTTGCGCGCGGCGATGCGCGAAGAATCGACACGGCTCATCTGGCCGGCGCCGATACCGACCGTCGCGCCGCCCTTGACGTAGACGATGGCGTTCGACTTGACGTGCTTGGCGACGCGGAACGCGAATTTGAGATCGGCGAGTTCCGCGGCGGTCGGCGCGCGTTTCGTCACCAGCTTGAGATCGAGATCGTCGACGACGCCGTTGTCGCGCGTCTGGACGAGAAGTCCGCCGGCGACCGACTTGACGCCGAGACCGGCGGCGCGCGGATCGGGCATCGAACCGGCCACCAGCAGGCGCAAATTCTTCTTCGACGCGACGATCGCCTGTGCCTCCTCCGTCGCGTCCGGCGCGATGATGACCTCGGTGAAGGTCTTCACGATCTCCTCGGCGGCTTCCGCGTCGAGCGTGCGGTTCAGCGCTACGATGCCGCCGAAGGCCGAGACGGGATCGCACGCGACGGCCTTCAGATAGGCGTCCTTCAGAGTGTCGCCCACGCCGACGCCGCACGGATTGGCATGCTTGATGATGGCGACGGCGGCGGCGGTGGCGGGATCGAACTCGGCGGCCAGTTCATAGGCCGCGTCGGTATCGTTGATGTTGTTGTAGGACAGCAGCTTGCCCTGCAACTGGCGCGCCGTTGCGACGCCCGGACGCGGATCGCCGGTCACGTAGAAGGCGGCATCCTGGTGCGGATTCTCGCCGTAGCGCATGACCTGCTCCAGCCGGCCACCGAAAGTGCGCCAGGCCGGGTGCTCGATCCCCAGCGTGTCGGCGAACCAGCCGGCGATCGCCGCATCATAGGCCGCGGTCCGGGCGAAGGCCTTGGCGGCGAGCTTCTGGCGGAACAGATGCGACAGGCTGCCGGTATTCTCCGACAATGCTTCCAGCACCAGCGCATAGTCGGATGGATCGGTCACGACGGCGACATAGGCATGGTTCTTGGCGGCGGCGCGGACCATCGCGGGTCCACCGATGTCGATGTTCTCCACCGTCGAGGCATAGTCGCCGCCGCTCCGGCGCACCTCCTCGAACGGATAGAGGTTGATGATGACGAGATCGAACGGACGGATGCCGTGCTCGTGCATCGCCGCCTGATGCTCCGGATCGCCGCGCACCGCGAGAAGCCCGCCGTGCACCAACGGATGCAGCGTCTTGACGCGGCCGTCCATGATTTCGGGGAACCCCGTCACCTCGGAGACGTCGGTCACCGCGATACCGGCATCGGCGATCGCCTTGCGCGTGCCGCCGGTCGACACAAGCTCGACGCCGAATCCGGCGAGCGCGCGCGCGAAATCCGAAAGTCCGGTCTTGTCGGAGACCGACAGCAAGGCGCGGTTGACCGGGACCAGATCCGGGGCCGGGATGTTCTTGGATGCGACAGCCATTGCGGGGTTCCCGATGCGATATGTTTGTCACGGGCGCCCTAGCACAGCACACGGCAAAAACAAGCGCCGTGCGGTCGGTCAGATCATGCCTGCGCGTCGCGTGCGGGTGAAACGCCACTGCATCTCGCCGATCGCCGACGCCTTGAAGGTAAGCACGATCTGGCGTGTGCGACGCGGGCCGCCAATCGCAGCGAAGAAGATCGACTCCTCGACCCCCGGAACCACGCCATCGCAGGAAAACATCCAGTAGTCGGCGCCGCTCGCGCCGAGCACGAGCCGGTCGGCGGAATCCTGATAGAGCTCCGTGTCGGGATGGAGGTGGAACCGGATGGCGATCGCATCGCGGCCATTGTCCCGCGCCGCATGACCGCCCGGCCGGAAGAACCGGTCGGTGCCGTCGATGACGCCGCCCTCGTGGGAAAGCGCCAGTTCGCGCTCGTGAAACAGGCCGAATCTGGGAACGTAACCGTTGTGGCTGGCGACGAAGGATTGCCGGCCGGCGTCATCCTGCCGAATGCAGGCGACCTTGCCCGGCCCGGCGTGCAGCGGCGAGCCGAGCAGCCCGCGCAGCCGCGGCGGCAGGAGGAACCGGGCGGACGAGGAATCGTTGATCGTCGCGGTCGAGTGCGCGGCCGTCGCGCGCGCCAGCGGCCGGTAGTCGTCAGGGCCGAAGACATCGACGCCCGCGTTGACGACATAGTGCTGCCTGCCCGAGGAGAATTCGAACGACAGACAGCCGGCATGCGCATGCTGCGACACGTCGAAGGGCGGCGCCGGCCCGGCGTCGGCGATCACCGTCGTGCCGCCCATCGCAAGACGCTCATAGCCGGAATAGGGCGCGTGCAGCAAAGGCGCGCCCGCG